>JASLEN010000364.1 GCA_030151105.1 Dysgonomonas sp. | reverse complement strand
CCAATCCTCCTAAAATACGCTCATCATCATAGCTCAATGCTTGACGTCCTAATTGTGCGAAGAAGCCATTGTCGAAATTCAATTTAGCCCATGCCTCATTCAATATAAAGTCTCCATTTTTATTAATCTGAGCCTCTTGTCCCCATACGCCTACGTGTTGTCCCGAAAGCTTCAACTCCAAATTAGAGTTTGCATTATATTGTTTATACCCTAACGACAAACGTGTTCTGTTATTGATAAAACCTGCAGCCTCTTGTCCCTCTGCTCTAGGAAATAATGCACCATTGCGATATTCACCTCTAGCTCTTATTTGAGCATCGGCAGTAAACTCCTTATCTTGCTGTGCTGACATCATTAGTGGGATAGTCACTAAGCCCACCAATAATATATGTTTCAACTTTTTCATTCTTTTACTTTTATGATTTATACTTATATTCACTGTGATTGACATCTATTAACATACGAATTTAGAAATACTATATCCCATATAGTGTAATATTTATTACATACAGTAAACAAATAAGAAAAGGCTGATTTGCATTATCTACAAATCAGCCTTTAGAATATCTTTAGCTTATTCTTTGAGTTAGAAGTAACTTTTAATTTATAATAATCTCATCTATAAATAAAGATGCTGGTTTACCTGCACCACCTGCCCAAGAAGGCTGAGCACGAAGATATTTTGCAGTCACTCTCACAAATCGTGCATCTACCTTATCGAAAGTAGCAGTTAAATATGAAGGTCCTACAGGTGTTGACTCAGCAACAGGACTCAACTCTTTAACATAAACTTGCTTAAACTCTTTGTTATCGGTAGAGACCTCTACTTTATACTCGCTTGGATTAAATACCCAACTTGCCACATCGATGAAAGCGCCTAGCTCCACAGAGCTTATCGTAGTTATTTCAGCAAGATCTACAGTTGCAACAGCATCTTCTTTGAAACCAATCCAGCCTCCACTAGAATACACATCGCCACCTTTTTGACCATCTACTAGAGAAGAAGCTCCTCCGAAAGTAAATTTGTCCCACGGCTTATTTGCTAGAACAACGTCACAGAATGTAGCCTTATTGATTTTGAACTCATTCTCATATACCTTACTAACAATACCTTCTCTTATTGAAACGGCTTTTAAGTTAATTGACTGATCAATTAGAATTGGTTCGCTATATTGACTACTAGCTTCTGTGGGTTCACTACCATCTATGGTATAATAAATATTTGCATTATCAAAAGTAGATAGAGTCAAGCGAATTTGTTTTTTCTCGTTATCGACTTCGATCTTATCTTCAATATTAAAAATATGTTTCCCATAAGAGTAACCATAGTGATTGTATAGTTTCATCATGTTTGCCAAACGTGGTAAAAACTTATCATAGTCTTTCTTCTCAGACATTGTCCATTGTATTTCTGACAACGCACCCATTCTAGGAAGTACCATATACTGTACATGGCTAAAAGTCTTCATATATTCAGACCATACATTTGCTTGAGTTCCAATAATATGTTTTTTCTCTTCATCCGAAAGTTCCTTCGGCATAGGATCATAATCATACACTGTTTTCACAGGAACATATCCTCCAATACCAAATGGTTCGCCCTTCAAATCTGTTGTTTGATAATAGTCAAAATATAAATATGTTGTAGGAGTCATAATAGCATCATGTCCTTGTTTTGCTGCTGCAATTCCACCTTCTGTACCTTGCCAAGACATTATTGTTGCATTAGGAGCAATTCCTCCTTCAAGAATTTCATCCCAACCAATAACTTTTCGTCCTTTGCTGTTGATATATTTCTCAATACGTTGAATTACATAGCTCTGAAGCATTTCTTCTTTTGAATGTTTAGCATCAGCTTTCAAATTCAAAGATTTAATCTTAGCTTGACACTTAGGGCATTTTTCCCATTGAGATTTTGGGCACTCATCTCCTCCAACATGAATATATTCTGACGGAAATAGCTCAATTACTTCATCAAATATATCTTCCAAGAATGGATATATATCTTCGTTACCTGCACAAAGTACATCGTCAAATACACCCCAAGTCTGTGCCACTTTATAAGGGCCGCCTGTACAACCCAAGTGTGGATAAGTCGTTAGTGCAGCAAGCATATGTCCAGGTAGATCTACTTCAGGAATAACTGTAATAAAACGATCTTGAGCATATTTTACAATGTCCTTTATTTCTTCTTGCGTATAGTAACCTCCATATGGTTTTCCATCGTATTCTCCACTGTTCTTGCCAATTACTGTTTGTTCACGCATTGATCCTTTTTTCGTCAATTCTGGATGTTTCTTAATCTCCAATCTCCAGCCTTGATCATCCGTTAAGTGAAAGTGGAAATTATTGATATTATGCAGAGCTAACATATCAATATAAATTTTCACAGAATCAACAGAAAACATATGACGAGCTACATCTAGATGCATTCCACGATAAGGGAATCGAGGAAAATCATTTATCGTAACAGCTTCGTATTTCACTACTTCTATCCCCTGCCTTACTGGCGTAGATTTTCTAAAAGTCTGAACACCATAGAACGCCCCCGAAGGTGAAGCTCCTACAATTTCGACTCTATCAGCAGTAATATCTAACTTGTATGCTTCAGTATTAGCAGATTCTAGTCCAGTTTTTAGAATAATGGCATTCTTGTCTATAGCATCATGCGTTACCGCAAGCTCTATTCCAGTGTTTTGCTTTACATAATCCACTAAATGTTTTGCAACTAATTCCATAGCTTCATCTTTAGCTACATACACTTTAGTGTTTTTAGATAGAGTAAATGCATCAGCATTATTCTTTTTCACTTCTTGAGGAAGAGGAACAATGTCGTAGTTAGCAATCACTTCTTTTTGAGAACAACTGCTAAAAAGTGCGATAATACAGCAGACTAGTCCTACTTTTAGTGTTAATTTCATATCTGTTAATTATTTATGGATAAAAAGAGGCTCAGATATCCTTTCAGAAAAGTCTAAGCCTCTATTGAGTTATTTTATCTATGTACTATTACCTTACTTTGTTGAGGTACAATAGTTAGAAAGTTTAGATGCCCACCACAATGGAGTTCTTGCTCTATCTCCTCCATCATCATTTCCACCAGCTTCGGATGTCAGTATTGACACTCCTTCAGTATAATTTTCTCCGTTACGACCTTTCTCATAGTTAGGAAAACTATTTCTCTGAATAAAATTGAGTGGATTATGAATGTCTGTAGATGGCCAATTAGCCAAACCATCAGACCTAACCTCTGGCACATCCATCGCTGGAAGATTCAAGCGTCGTTTGTCATTCCACACTTGGATAGACATATCAGGATACAAAGCTATATATTTTTGAGTCATAATCTTCTCTAAATTTGTATTTCCTGCATCACTTGTTGTTTCATCATATTTAGCTGATGTTCCCCATCCATTTTTTGATGAAGATGCCAAGTACTTATCTACATCATTTTGCACTCCATATTCTCTGAATGATGCTTTGACTCCATTTTCATACATTTCTTTAGCATTACCTGTGCCTAGTTTTCTTTCAAAAGCTTCAGCTAATAGGAAGCACACTTCTGGGTATGACATGAGCTTATATTGTCTATTTTCATTCTCAGCTCCTCTAAAAGTGGTTGGATTCATCCTTGATACTTGTTGAGAAAAACTTCCTGCATTAGCCATATTAGGGTTCATTCCTTGCCAATAGTATTTGTCATCTAATTTAGCAAAGCTATACATTTCTAGTCCACGTGGATCTACGGTTTGTGGACGAACAGCTATTTTTGCAGGATCTATATCTTTCGGAATATCCATATCAATACCACCCAAACCGCTTAGAGATTTAGCCATGGATGTTGTGAGAACAATATTTCCCCATGAAATAACCGAATAAGGATATGTATTTCCCCACAATTCGTATGATTTTGCCGTTAAGTCCTCTCCTTCACGCATAAATCCGATTAGTTGTCCATCTTTTGTTGCTTCTAGCGATTTCTTTATTTGCTCTTTAGCCAATCCTTCATTTATTTCCGAAACCTTAACTGCTAAACGGACACGCAACGAGTTTGCTAAGCGCAACCACTTATTTACATCACCATTATAAGCTGGCTCTGTTTTCAGAGCC
>JASLEN010000360.1 GCA_030151105.1 Dysgonomonas sp. | reverse complement strand
CAACGACCTGTTTTAGAGCCTCTCAACTTCGATTCGTCGCTAGATTGGGCAATTATGGAATCTACGATGTCTAAGGACTCTTTATATCATATTTGGATCAAGGATGAAACAATCATTGGAATGGATACGCTCTATTTCAATATGACATATAATAAGACGGATTCACTAAGCAATCTAGTATCTGTAACTGATTCGTTACGTGTAGTAAACAGAGAGCGTAAAGACCTGAAGAAGAAAAAGAAAAAAGATGACGAAGAGGAAGAAACTATCTTTGTGGGTATAGAAAGTAACTTGCAGTCGAGCTGGGATATTTATGAGAATCTAGATATAGAGTTTAGCGAGCCCATCAAAGATTCGCTTCGCTCGTTGCTAACTTTTCAGCAAAAGAAAGACACTTCGTTTGTTGATGTGGACTATAAATTGGAGAAAGATTCGTTGAATCCGAGAAAGTATAAGTTGTCTAGAAAATGGAATTATGACGAGGAATATAAAATAGAACTCGATTCGGCTACTGTATTTAGTCTGTATGGACTTTGGAACGATAAATGGGGACAAACCTTCAAGGTCAAAAATAAAGATCAGTATAGCAATTTAGCTGTCAATGTGAGTGGAATTGTTGATTCTATTCCTGCTTTTGTAGAACTTTTAGACTCATCGGGTAAACCTTTGCGCAAAGCAAGAGTCATAGATCATATAGCACTATTTAGAAACGTAAATCCAGGAAAATATTTTGCGAGGTTGATTGTAGATACCAATGGCAACAATGAGTGGGATACGGGTGATTATAAAAAGAAAATACAACCAGAAGCTGTATATTACTATATGGAAGAGATAGAGTTGAAAGCGTTTTGGGATATTGAGACTAATTTTAATGTTGATCTCAACTCTTTAGAAAAACCAGATGCAATCTTGAAAAATAAGCCTCAGGATGAATCCTCGAGAGAAAAACTCTTGAAAGAGCAAGATTCTGAGCGCTACGAAAAAGAGCAAGCAGATCGTCGCAGATTAGAGGATATGAATGACCCAACAGGGCGAAACAGAATGAGAAGATAAACAAATTTTATAAACGAAGATAAACTCAATGGCAATGAAAAGAAAGATGATGGTGTTGGCTACATTGCTCTTTGCGGCATTACAGGTGGCATCAGCACAATGTAAGATAGAGAATACGTTTTTCAAAAATGGAGAAGTTTTGACCTATGATATGTACTTCAAACTTGGTTTCACTTCTACCAAAGCTGGCAAACTGAGCCTTTCTGTAGAGAAGGGTTCTTACGAAGGCAAGGGCGATCATAAAATGATATTTCAGTCCAATACATCGGGAATAGCCAACAGCCTCTATGCTGTGCACGATACGCTATACGCCTATACAACTAAAGATATAGTGCCTATGGTTTACATCAAGGATGCCTTTGAGGGTAGTGATTATACAGAAGAAGAATTGTATTATACCTACAAGAGCGATGGAAAGGTGGATGTGCAGACCAAACGCAAGAAGAATGGCGATTTCCGTTTTGATGAAGTACAGACAGCAGATGGCTGTATCTACGATATTGTGAGTGTGGTATATTATGCCCGCACACTCGATTTTATGAATATGAAGAAGGGTGACAAAACCAATATCAATTTCATATCGGGTAGGGTAATGAGTAATATCGAGATAGAGTATAATGGTACAAAACGAGTGAAGGGGAATGATGGTAAACGTTACGATACGTCAGAGCTGAGTTTGAAATTTGTGGCTGGCAATGAAAAAGATAAAGAAATGATGAAAGTATTCATTACCAACGATAAAAATAGAGTTCCAATTGAAATTCACACCAACTTGAAAAAGATGGGATCGATAAAAGCCGTAATCAAAACTCAAAAGAATTTGCGAAATGTAGAGTAAACTTTGCAACATAATTGTTGGTCTAAAAAAAAGCAGAGAATATCTTATTCTCTGCTTTTTTTAGTTGTCTCTATCAAAATTTTATTTCTTGATTTCAAGATCAGTACCTGGCTTAAACTTCACTACATTCTTTGCAGGTATAGTTATAACCGATCTTGTTCTAGGATTAACTCCCTTTCTCTCAGCTTTGTGTGTTACAGAAAAGCTTCCAAATCCTACTAGCGAAACTTTCTGTTTTTTCTGCATTTGTTCTGTTACTGTCTCCATAAATGCTTCTAAAGCTTTTTTGGAATCTACTTTTGTCAATCCCGATTTTTCGGCTATTGAGGCAATAAGTTCTGTCTTGTTCATGGTAAAAAATTGATGGTTAAATTAAACAATATTTTGTTGAGATTTTCTCTAAAGGCTAATGTCCTAGCCACTTGAGCAAACAATATACAGAGTTTTATTTTAAATCGGAAACACTTTCATCCAAAATATGCTAATAGGCTGTAAAATAAGCAAAACAATGTGTTGATGATGCTTAAGACAATTTATTTCTTTATTTTTGTGTCGATAATTGAAATCGATATTTTAGAAATATAGTATATATGCTTAAAAATAATTCGGGCTTTTTGGAGTCTATACCTGTAGTAACAAGGAATTTATTGATTATAAATCTTCTTGTTTTTCTGGCAGATTCGCTGCTCTCTTCAAATGGTTTTATGACTAAATATCTGGCGCTCCATTTTTTCATGTCAGATAGTTTTATGCCACATCAGCTCATTACCTATATGTTTATGCATGGTAGCATAGGGCATATTTTCTTCAATATGTTTGCTGTGTTTATGTTTGGGCGTACTTTGGAAACAGTTTGGGGGCCAAAACGCTTCTTGACATACTATCTGCTCACAGGTATTGGAGCAGCTTTATTGCAGTTGCTGATAACTTATTTCAGATACCATCAGCTTTTGGCAGATGTGCCAACAGAGATGGTTCCTGAGTTGATAAATAAAATACAAACTGAGGGTGCAGCATTATTACAAAGCAATAGAAACTATACAGACTCTGTTCTAGGAGGGCTCAACTTGGTAGTCAATATTCCAATGGTGGGAGCTTCTGGTGCTGTATTTGGCATCTTGCTTGGCTTTGGAATGTTATTTCCAAATGCAGAGTTGATGATAATACCTATTCCTGTGCCAGTGAAAGCAAAATATTTTGTGGTAGGATATGGTATCTTGGAATTGACATTAGGTTTTGCAGACAGAGCTGGCGACAATGTAGCTCACTTTGCGCATCTAGGAGGGCTCTTAACGGGGCTTATACTGGTCTTATATTGGAAAAAGAAAGGAACACTACATGGGAAGTTTTTTTGATGTACTTAAACAACGTTTCAGACAAAAGGATGTACTGATACAGCTCATTCTGATCAATGTGGCTATATTTGCTTTCCTTGGCATCTTTAATGTTATTACAAAACTCTTTAAACTCGATTTTTTCGATGTTTTGAGTTACATAGGTGTGTCGTCTAGCATACCTGCTTTGATAAAATTCTGGACGCCATTTACATATATGTTTGTGCATCAAGATTTTTTGCACATCTTGTTCAATATGTTGCTCTTGTATTGGTTTGGACAAATGTTCTTACAATACTTCAATCCCAAGATATTGGGAAGTCTCTATGTTCTAGGAGGATTAGCTGGTGCTGCTATTTATATTCTAGCATTCAACACCATTCCATTGTATGTGGATATGGGGCATGTGCCTATGATAGGAGCATCTGCCTCTGTGATGGCTATTGTGTTTGGAGTAGCTTTTTTCCGTCCTAATGCTTCAATGAGGTTATTGCTTTTGGGAGAGGTAAAGATCGTTTATATCGTTATTTTCTTCTTCGTAATGGACTTTTTTGCACTAGGCTCTAGCGCTAATGCTGGAGGACATGTAGCTCACATTGGTGGAGCGTTGGTCGGATATTTGTTTGCTCTACAATATGGAAAAGGAAGAGACATTACACGATGGATGACTCGAATCATTGATTTCTTCGCCAATATCACAAAACCCAGACAAAAAAAAATGAAGGTGAAGTTTAAGAAGAGAGAGGAAGCTTACAACTACAACGAGAGAAAAAATGATGAACAGGAAGTAATTGACGAAATATTAGACAAGATTAAAGCATCAGGATATGCAAGCCTGAGCAAAAATGAAAAGCAAAGGTTATTTGAAGCAAGTAAAAAATAATAGAAAACTTTGATATGACTTCAACTACAAAAGAAACAAGCGCAAAAATTAGAAAATATTTTTGGTTTGCAATATTCATAACCAATCTAGTTGCAATCATACTCCTTATTGCATCTACACAGGCTTGGTATTTTGTTCCGTCCAAAGCTCCTATATTTTCATTCTTGGGAATGGGATTTCCTATTCTTGTGATCGTTAATATCATTTATTTGTTGTTCTGGATTTTCACCTTAAAATGGCAATATATACTAGCTGAGGTTTTGGTCTTGTTTTTCTGCTGGACTCCTATGCGTACCTATATGCCCATGAATGAGGTTTCTGATTATGTTCCCGAAGAGAGCTTTAGAGTATTGTCGTATAATGTGCGCCACTTCAATTGGTTGATGGGTAAGGAGGCTAAGGAGAATCCTATCTTCGATTATGTGTTAGAGCAAGAGCCCGATATTATATGTTTTCAAGAGTTTATGGCTGCTCCTCGAAAAACAACTAAAGGGTTGATTTCGAAGCAAGAAATAGATCAAAAGTTTAAAGATTATAAGTACAAAGACTTTGTACAACTAGGGCATACCAATGGACAAACTATGTACGGTTTGGCTGTTTACTCTAAATTTCCGATTAAAAAGACATTCAAAGTCGATTATTACAGTTTATACAATGGCTGTGTTTTTCATGAGTTAGAAATTAACAAAAAGAGAGTAATGCTTGTAAATACTCACCTTGAGAGTAATCGAATAACCTCTGATGACAAGGCACTTTATAAAGATTTTCTGAAATCGGATAAAGATATTGCACTGAGAGAAGTGACTAGCAATATCAAGCAAAAGCTGACTATTGCCTACACTATGAGAGAAGAACAAGCAGAACTTATCCGTTCGCAAATAGATAAATTGGACACCTATGCAACCATTGTTTGTGGCGATTTCAACGATACTCCTATTTCATATACCTACAATAGAATGAAAGGCGACTTGATCGATTCGTTCGTGGAAACGGGTAGGGGATTAGGAATCACCTATCATGAAAATATGTTCTTGTTTAGAATTGACTATATCTTTCACTCCATCCGTCTCAAGAGTTATAATATGACTGTGGGAGATCAAAAATATTCGGACCACTATCCTGTGTGGACCAACTTGATGTTTAAGTAAAACTTTCCAATAATTTAAAATGAAAATAATATCCCCAATATTCATAATAGCAGCTTTGCTATGTGGATTAATGAGTTGCAACACCCCTAATTCAAAACAAGCAGAGGTGGCTACAGAGAACAAAGAAGGTATAGAACCTGCTACTGCAATTGCTGAGGAGGTGACAAGTAATTCTTTGTTAGAAGAGTTTGGAGTAGAGGATGAATATAGAGAATATGATTATGCACCGCCTAGTGTCAATCTTTTCCGATTGGGTGAGACTGCAAAGGGAGGGAAGTTTTTTTCTTCTTTGTCAGATATCTATAACTATGATGAGGGAGCTCAGATAATTCCTGATACAAAGGGATGGAGTACCGAAAAACTAGAATATTTTCCTCTCAATGGAGCATACAGAGATTTGTTCTTGAAGACCACACAAATAGCAGAAACAGATAGCGTGTTTATCTACAATTTCGTTGAAAATCTGCTTATAGGCTTTGAAGTCAAAGATCTTCAGTTGATTGCACATTTGAGCTTTTATGAGTCGCCAACAGACGATTTGACTCAAGATAGTTATTATATTGGATTTGAGTTTGATCTGAAAAACTCAGGGCTTAAAGATGTGTACACAAGTTATGTGTATGTAGGAAAAGAAAACCCATTTCTGAGAGGACAAATGAAGCTTATGAACTGGAAAGAGGTAGATGCTAATTCTTTTCCATCACGAAAAATGGAAAAGAGCTATGCCGAGCTTCTACAAAATGCGCAGAAAGATAAAACCTACCTATACGAGGATAGCGAATTTCAATACTTTATTCAAACCTACAAAGATGAATATGCAGAATATAGGCGTCTAATTGTTCTCTCTCAAAAGAATGATAAGAAGCTTATGCTAGATCGTTTTATTGGTAGAATGGAGGGATCTTCTCCAAGTCCACTAAATAACGAAGAGTATAGCTATCAGTGGGCAGGAAGATTATTGAAAGGAGAGCCTCCTGTTGTTTTGGGTGTAGAGTATATCTCTTTTGGCTGCGAAAGTCTCTTGGTGCTCGATGGATCTGGCCGTGAGATTTTCCTTCAATGCGATAATAGACACTAATTGTTGAACAATAGGCATAGAATAGAACGCTGGGCTGCAAAATGTTTTGTAATTTGTAAGATCTTAATTACTAACCTTTTTATTTAAATAACAAATTACATTAAAAGACTATGAAAACAAGTTTGAAAGCAGTTTTAATTGCATTGCTATTTGGTGCTACACTAATTAG
>JASLEN010000345.1 GCA_030151105.1 Dysgonomonas sp. | reverse complement strand
CTTTGATGATGAAGATGGTGTGATGAATAAATCCGTTAAGGATATTGATGGAGAGATTCTTATTGTTTCACAGTTTACATTGCATGCATCAACGAAGAAAGGTAATAGACCATCGTATATAAAGGCAGCCAAACCAGATGTTTCAATACCTATGTATCAGCAGTTTTGCGCTAGAGTAAAAGATGCATTGGGGAAAGAGATTGGAACAGGTGAATTTGGAGCTGATATGAAAGTAGAATTGATAAATGATGGTCCTGTTACGATTATTATTGATTCACAAAATAAGGAGTAAGAAACATGACAATAGAGCAAGCTCAACAAGAGGTAGATAGCTGGATAAAATCGGTGGGAGTAAGATACTTCAACGAATTGACGAACATGGCTATACTAACTGAAGAGGTAGGTGAATTGGCTAGATTGATGGCTAGAACTTACGGAGAACAATCATTCAAAGAAAGTGATAAAAAAGGGGATTTAGGAGACGAAATTTGCGATGTGATGTGGGTATTGATGGCCATTGCCAACCAGACAGGCGTAAACCTCACAGAAGCCTTTGAAAGAAACCTAGCGAAAAAGACTAAAAGAGATAAAGATAGACATATCAATAACGAAAAATTGAAATAACAAGATGAGTAACGAGCCTAACAAATACGAAGATGTGTTGAAAAAATACAACACAGCCTTGAATGAAACAGAAGTGAAAGCTGCTCTCGCAAAAATAGCAGAAAAAGAAAAAGAAAACATGAATAAAGAGGTTTACAAGACCATCTATTCATGTATAGATTTGACTTCATTAAACACTACTGACACTAAAGAAAGCATCTATCACTTTGTGAACAATGGTGTAAACTTGAAAGATGGAACTAGCGAACTGCCTAATGTGGCGGCTATCTGTGTATATCCAAATATGGTGGAAGTGGTGAAAGAATCATTGACTGCCGATGTAAATATTGCATCTGTAGCTGGTGGATTTCCGCATGCTCAAACATATATAGAGGTGAAAGTAGCTGAGTGCGCTTTGGCAGTAGCAAGTGGTGCAAATGAGATTGATATTGTAATAGATCTAGGAAAATATTACGATGGAAACATTCAAGAAATGTGTGAAGACATGCAGGAAATGAAAGAAGCTATTCGTGATGCACACTTGAAAGTTATCTTAGAAACAGGTGCTCAGAAGTCATTGGAGGATGTGGTTAAAACCTCTATCCTATCGCTTTATTCGGGTGCAGATTTTATCAAAACATCTACAGGAAAAGTATATCAAGGTGCTACTCCAGAGGCTGCTTATGCAATCTGCTATGCACTACAACAATATACTAAAGAGACTGGCGAAAAGGCTGGAATCAAAATTTCAGGTGGAGTTTCTACTCCTCAAGATGCAGTAAAATACTATACAATAGTGAAAGAAATGCTTGGCGAAGAGTACCTAAACAATACGCTATTTAGGATAGGAGCTAGTAGTTTGGCTGGAAATCTGGCAACTGCTGTTGAAGCGTGAGAAATAAAAGAATAATAAAAAGAAAGAGCTACTCACATTGTCGTAAGTAGCTCTTTTATTTTATATCTCTATGAAGATTAATGATCTCTATTGATTATATAATCAACAACGGCATGTAGAGCCTCTTTAATATCTGTTTTCTGCACAGTATCAATTATAGCAACGGCCTTCAATCTATGTTCTTCTATCTTATTGTAAGTGTACTCTACCCCACCCTTTGCAATGGCAAATTGAATTAATTTATCAATATTTTCATCTGTATAATCAGCATCAAATATAATTTTTGAATACTCTTTTTTCTCTGTTTCAGAAGCTGTTTCGAGAGCATAAAGCAATGGAAGTGTAACTTTTCCTTCTCTGATATCGTTGCCTGTAGGCTTGCCAACTTCTGCACTATAATAGTCAAAAATATCGTCTCTCATTTGGAAAATCATACCTAAGATTTCACCTAACTGAGCATACATATTGATATCATCACGTGAAGCATTGGTAGAAATAGCCCCTACTTTCATACATACTGATAGAAGAGATGCTGTTTTCTTCTTAATCACCTCAAAATACTCTGCTTCATCCAATATAAGCTCCTTGACAAGAGATAGTTGATTCAATTCCCCTTCGGCAAGACGACGACCTAAATCTGATATTATAGATATAATCTCGATATTACCTGTCATTACACTTTTCACCAAAGCAGTAGATAGGTAATAATCTCCAGCCAATACCGCCACCTTGTTATCGTACACAGCATTCAATGATGGTCTTCCTCTACGTAGCGAAGACTCATCAACTACATCGTCGTGAATTAGCGATGCAGTATGCAGTAACTCCAGAGTGATAGCCGAGTTATATGTTACATCATTTATGTTTCCAGATGCCTTAGCGGCAAGTAGAAGTAATATTGGTCGAATCTTCTTTCCATCAGATCGCATCATATAATCAATGATCTCTTGGATACGTTGATTAGTGCTACTAACAGAATTAGCAAAATTAGCTTCAAATACTTTCAGCTCTTCGGCAATAGGTTTAGCTATAAAAAGCCTTTTCTCCATGTCAATATATTGTATGAATTACAAATTTAAGAATAATTCGGCTCATAAGAGTAATTATTCATAACTTTACAATTATTTAATTTATTGATATTATGTTATATTTAAAAAGTAGCATGAAATCTTGTCAAGATGCTATCTTGCTACATAAATCAAAAGACATAAAATCCTCAGTAAATTTACACGTAAAATTGAACTAAATGAAACTATTTCTGCTCGATGCTTACGCATTAATATATCGATCATATTACGCATTTATTAAGAATCCGAGAGTTAACTCAAAGGGTATGAACACATCAGCTATGTTTGGCTTTGTAAATACACTTGAAGAACTCTTGAAAAAAGAAGAGCCAACACACATTGCTGTTGTCTTTGATCCTCCAGGGCCAACATTCAGACATGAGGCTTTCGAAGAATATAAAGCGCAGCGTGAGGCTACACCAGAGGATATAAAAATGTCTGTACCCTATATCAAATCTATCATCGAAGCCTATAATATCAAAATGATAGAAGTAATGGGTTATGAAGCAGATGATGTGATAGGCACTATTGCCAAAAAAGCAGAGCAAAAAGGCATAGAAGTATATATGATGACACCTGACAAAGACTATGGACAGCTGACATCAGACAAGATTTTTATGTATAGACCCAAGCTTGGTTTTGCCCCATTAGAGATATTGGACGAAGAGGGTATCAAAGAAAAATATGACCTATCTTCGGCAATGCAAATGATCGATTATTTGGGACTTATGGGAGATGTAGCCGATAATATACCTGGATGTCCTGGTGTAGGTCCTAAGACGGCTGTAAAACTACTACAAGACTACGGTTCGATAGAAGGAATAATTGAAAACAAGGAGAAAATAAAAGGAGCTTTAGGCAAAAAGATAATAGAGAATGAGGAACAAATTAAATTCTCGAAGTTTCTTGCAACTATCAAGATTGATGTGCCTATTGAATTCAACAAAGACGAATATACGAGAGAGGATATCAATTACGAAAAACTGACAGAGATATTCGATGAGCTAGAATTCAGAACCTTGATAGACAGAGTCATCAAGAATAATTCGCCTACTCCTAAAACACATGAGGCCATTCAAGGAGACATATTTTCGGGCTATGCTGAAGTGCAAGCTGTAACAACAGAATCGGGTTTGAAATCACTAGCAGATATCGAACACAATTATAAATTTATTGATACTGAGGAATCTATAAAAGAGCTAGTAGAAAAACTTATCAATGAAAAGTCTGTTGCTTTTGATACTGAAACTACTGGCTTGGAGCCAACAGAAGTAGATGTGTTAGGAATGTCTTTTGCATGGAAGGAGGGAGAGGCATATTATGTTTCTGTTCCTAGAGACTTTGAGAAGGCAAAGGAGGTTATTCAGCTATTCAAACCATTCTTCGAAAATAAAGAAATAGAGAAAGTCGGACAGAACGTTAAATACGATATCATTGTGCTCAAAAAATACGATATTAAAGTCAAAGGACAGCTATTTGACACGATGATTGCGCACTATTTGATCAATCCTGAATTGCGCCACAATATGGATTATATGGCAGAAACACTGCTCAATTATAAGACCATAGAAATTGAAACGCTAATTGGTTCAAAAGGAAAGAATCAAAAGAATATGTCAACCGTAGCCCCAAAAGATGTGGTGGACTATGCTTGTGAGGATGCAGACATCACCTTGAAGCTCAAAAATATCTTAGAACAAGCCATCAAAAAAGAAGGTTTAGAACAGCTATTCTACGAAATAGAGCTTCCTCTTGTCTATGTACTTGCCGATATGGAATCTACAGGAGTGTTATTAGATACTGATGCACTAGCTGAATCTTCGAAGAGAATAACTGAAGAATTGGTGAAGCTAGAGGAAGAAATACACACCATGGCAACTGTGGAAGTGAATATCAATTCGCCAAAGCAAATTGGAGAGGTACTATTTGATGTATTGAAGATAGTGGATAAGCCAAAGAAAACTAAAACTGGACAATACGTAACTAGTGAGGAGGTTTTGGTATCTCTCAAAGATGCTCACCCTATTGTAAATAAAATATTAGATTATAGAGGTTTACGAAAATTACTGAGCACCTATATTGACGCTCTACCCGAATTAATTTCGAAGAGAGATGGAAGAATACATACTTCGTATAATCAAACTGTTACAGCAACAGGGCGATTGAGTTCGAGCAATCCTAACTTACAAAATATACCGATTCGTGACGAGCAAGGAAAAGAGATTCGTAAGGCATTTATTCCCAAAGCAGGCAATATCTTTTTCTCTGCCGACTATTCGCAGATAGAATTGAGAATAATGGCACATCTAAGCCAAGATCCTAATATGATAGAGGCATTCAATAGCGGGGCGGATATTCATGCTGCTACGGCTGCCAAAATCTACAAAATAGCTATTGAAGATGTGACTTCGGATATGAGAAATAAAGCGAAAACTGCAAACTTTGGTATTATTTATGGAATTTCAGTATTTGGTTTATCGCAACGACTAGATATACCAAGAGGAGAAGCGAAAGAACTTATAGATGGTTATTTCGATAGTTATTCGCATGTGAAAGAATACATGGATAAATCTATACAAAAAGCTCAAGACCAAACTTTTGTGGAAACTGTATATGGACGAAAAAGGTATCTTCCAGACATCAATTCTAGAAATGCTACAGTACGAGGATTTGCTGAGAGAAATGCCATTAACGCTCCTATACAAGGAAGTGCCGCAGACATCATTAAAGTGGCGATGAATAGGATATTTTCACGTTTTGAAGAAGCACAATTGCAATCTAAGATGATAATGCAGGTACATGATGAGTTGAACTTTGATGTTCTCCCCTCTGAATTTGACAAGGTGCAGCAAATAGTGATAGAAGAAATGGAAAATGCTTATAAACTTTCTGTGCCTTTGCAAGCAGATTGCGGAAAAGGGGCAAATTGGTTAGAGGCGCATTAAAACACTATATATCATTTAATAATGAATACATT
>JASLEN010000330.1 GCA_030151105.1 Dysgonomonas sp. | reverse complement strand
TATGCGCAAAACAATGATGTGGACTTTAGAAAGCAAAAGATGCACTCGCTTCAACATGTCAAAAATCCAACATTTGGCTATGCCGTTTATCATCAATCTACTATCAATGACTTGTTAATCAAAAATCTATCCTTTGATTTTGGAATACGCTACGATTGGGAGAAAACGGAATCAACTTTAGTCGCTTCTTCGTACAAATATGGAGAAGATTTGAAGTCGCAAGACCCTAAAGAAGAGAAAAAGTCTTTTGATCAAGTAACTCCAAAATTTGCTCTAAATTATTCGTTTGGAAATAATGGCTTGACCTATTTTTCGGTGACAAGAGGTTACAAAACGGGTGGTTTTAACAATACCGCAGAAACTGAAAAAGATAAAACATTTGCACCAGAATACAGTTGGAGTTATGAGTGGGGGGCAAAATCGAGTCTCTTAGATAATTTACTACACCTCGATTTGAGTCTCTTTTTGATCGATTGGCGAGATCAGCAAATTTCTCAGAAAAAGCCTTCGGGTCAAGGATATATTCTCCGTAATGCAGGAAAATCGCATAGCAAAGGTGTTGAATTTACAGCGCAACTGAATCCTACTTCCAACCTCGAAATGCAGCTTTCGTATGGTTATACATATGCTACATTCAAGGATTATACGGATGGAGACAAGGATAAGCCAACTATTTTTGATGGCAATTATTTGCCTATGGTTCCTAAACATACTTTTTCGCTATCGGCTGGATACACTATTGATGTGAATCGTAAGTGGTTGGATAATATGGTTTTGAATGCGCAGTATGTAGGTCTGGGCAGAATTTATTGGAATGATGCAAACTCTGTGAGTCAAGGCTTTTACGATCAGGTGAATGCTAAAGTGGCGTTCAACAAAAAAGATGTATCTTTAGAGTTTTGGGCAAAAAATATTACGGACAAAAAATACATTAGCTATCATTTTGCTACTTCAGGAGTAGATTATGTGCAACGTGGCAAACCGTTTTCGTGTGGAGTAAATGTATTTTTGAAGTTTTAGTCCTAATAAAAGGTGCATAATGCTATGAAACAACACGAAATAAGGGCTGATTATGATAGAGATACGATAGTTGTCTATCAAGCATATAGCGAGCATATAGCAAAGAAAGCTATTGAGAATAAGAAGTTTGTAGCTCCGTTTTCGTTCAACAGAATGACGTGGGTTAAGCCTTCTTTTTTGTGGATGATGGAGCGTAGTGGCTATGGTAAAAAATCGGGACAAGAGTATATTTTGGCGGTTCGTCTCAAACGAGAGTCGTGGGAGTATGCGCTTTCCAAAGCTGTTCTCACACATCCTCAAAAGGGTACTTATCAGTCGGGCGAAGATTGGCGTGAGCAAATGGATGAATCCAAGATTCATGTGCAATGGGATCCAGAGCGTTCTTTGCGTGGTCAGAAATTAGACTACCGCTCTATTCAAGTAGGAATTAGTCGTCATTTGATAGAGGATTATAATAATGAGTGGATTATTGATATTGAGGATTATACGCCTCGTGTTGCTAAAATTTACAAACATAGATTAGACGGTGATTATGATAGAGCAAAAAAGCTATTGCCTATCGAAAAAGTATATCCACTTTCGGAGGAGTTGATGAAAAAGCTCGGAATGGATTGATATATAAAGAGATAATGAGAAAGGAAATAACATATTTGAAAGGTGATGCAACCTCGCCGCAAGCAAATGGGAATAAGATAATTGCACATATTTGCAACGATCTTGGAGCGTGGGGTGCTGGTTTTGTATTAGCCATTTCAAAACGTTGGAAAGAGCCAGAAACTGCATATCGAGAATGGCACAGAGAGCGTGCAAAGAACAATTTTGCACTAGGTGAGATTCAGATTGTGCAAGCTGAAGAATATATCTATGTGGCAAACATGGTTGGACAGCGAGGTATCAAAACAGGGCGTAGCACTGGCGTTCCTATTCGCTATGAGGCTGTGGAAGCATGTTTGAGCAAATTGTCAGAAGAGGCAAAGGAATTGAATGCAAGTGTGCACATGCCCAGAATAGGCTGTGGACTGGCTGGAGGAAAGTGGGACAAGATTGAGCCATTGATAGAGAAAACTTTACTCGAAAATGATATTGATGTATATGTGTATGATTTTGAGTAAATTGAGAACTAGAGCATGAGATTAGAAAAAACGGGTAAGTTATTCACATTCTTGTGCTTATATATTGCACAATCTATTCCGATGAGTTTTTTCTCAACGGTGTTGCCAGTAATGATGCGTCAACAGAATGTTTCGTTAGAAAGTATTGGTTTACTGCAACTTCTGAAACTTCCTTGGATACTCAAATTTCTTTGGTCGCCAGGAATCGATCGTTCGTCATTCAGATTGAGGGACTTTAAGGCATGGATTATTTCGTCCGAATTGATTTATGCAGCAGCTATTTTTGGAGTGTCGTTTCTTGATCTTCCAACCTATCCTCACCTTATTGTAGGCTTAATTCTCTTCTCTTTTGTAGCTTCTGCGACACAGGATATTGCGACAGATTCATTGGCGGTTCTCTCCTTTTCGAAGGAGGATAGGAGCTTGGCAAATAGTATGCAATCTATCGGAAGTTTTGCGGGAGCGATGATAGGTGGAGGGGTATTGTTGTTGATGTTTCATAAGTTTGGATGGTCGCAGTTGTTACCCTATCTTGCTCTATTTGTGTTGATTGCTGTTATTCCACTCATCTTTTTCAGAAAGGGTGAAGGCAAGGTTATTATAAAAGAGAAACAAAAGGAGAAACCCAATCCAGATGATTTGATTGGCTTTTTCAAACAGAAAGGAATCTGGCGACAATTGGTCTTCCTTTTCCTTGTCTATGTAGGGCTTATCGGCATTTTGGCAATGATAAAACCCATGCTTGTGGATTACGGATATTCGATGAAAGAGATTGGTATAATGTCTGGAATTATAGGAACGTCAGTAGGTTGCTTAGGCTCTTTTGGTGCAGGCTTTATTGTCAAAAAGATAGGGCGACATAAATCTAGGATACTTTTCTCCACTTGTATATTTCTTACTACAATTTATTTCTGCCTCTTAGTCAGTGTTTTACCTATTAATACGGCTACACTACATCTCGGAATCTGCTTGCTCTGGGGCACATACGGAATGGCTACAATTATAGTCTATACGACTGCAATGGATTGTGTTAGAGTGGGATATGAGGGTACCGATTTTACAGTTCAAACCGTCATCACTCATTTTAGTGGAATAATCATGGGGGTGAGTTCTGGAAAAATTGCTGCCGAAATTACATACAAAGGGCTCTTTGGAGTCGAGATGGGGTTAGCTTTTATTTCTTTAGTTTTTGTGCTTTGGGCATTTGGCTTGAAGGAGAAAAAGAGTATTTTGCAATCTCAATAATTACTTGGTTTTCCCTTTCTTTTTTATACTAAAGAATACTTTTGCTTCGATTGTAGTCGGAAGAGGAAAATATAATGATAAATAATTCAAAATCAGAAATATGAATCAAGATTTACTTAAAAAATACAGCGTGCCTGTACCTAGATATACGAGTTATCCACCTGCTAATTTTTTTCATGAAGGCTTTTCTATAGCCGATTATAAGCGCATTGTGGTGGAGTCGAATCAACAAAATCCGAAGCATATTTCTATCTATATACACATTCCGTTTTGCTTTCAGATGTGCTACTATTGTGGGTGTAATGCTGTGGATATGCGTAGTAAAGAGGTGGTTGCTCGTTACATTGCTGCACTGAAGAAAGAAATTGAGATGGTTTTGCCTTTGTTGGATAAATCGAGAAAAATTTCTCAAATTCATTATGGTGGAGGCACTCCAACTTCGCAACCTGTTCGTGTTTTGAAGGAGTTGAACGAGATGTTTCTTTCTCAATTTGACTGCATTGAAAATCCTGAAATAGCCATTGAATGTCATCCTGGATATTTGAACGAAAAATATTGTTTAGACCTTATTGATGCAGGCTTTAATCGAGTTAGCTTGGGAATACAAGATTTTGATGAAGAGGTGCTTAAGTGTTCCAATCGTAAACCTGCTCGTATACCCATTGATGAGATATTTAATATCTTCAAGTCAAGACAAGTATCAGTGAATATGGACTTTATTTATGGGCTGCCAAAGCAATCAATTGAAAGTTTTGGAGAGTCTATTAAAAAGGCGATAGTGTTACGTCCCGATAGGGTTGTTACGTTTTCGTATGCGCATGTGCCTTGGGTCAATGAACTGCAAATGAGGTTGGAAGAGGCTGGATTACCTGATGTGGAGACTAAAAGTGGAATGTATCAACTTGCTAAGAAGTTGATGGAAGAGGCTGGATATAAGTCTATTGGATTGGATCATTTTGTGTTGCCCGATGATGAACTTTTTGTGGCTGTGGAGTCAAAAGCTTTGCACCGAAACTTTCAAGGATATTGTACTCGTCGCACCACGGGTCAGGTCTATGCCTTTGGTACTACGGGGATTAGCCAACTTTCCACAGCATATAGTCAGAATGTGAAAACGGTTGACGAGTATATTGCAGAGGTGGAGGCTGGACGTTTTCCGATAGTAAAAGGTTATGAGTTGGATAGAAATCAACAGCTTGTGCGTGAGGTGATTTCACAACTGATGTGCAACTATTCGGTCAATTGGAGAGATGTTTGTGAGCAACAAAATATTAGTCGTGAGGAACTATTTTTAGCGCTGAATTATGATGAAAAATTACTTGACGAATTTGCTCAAGATGGCATCATTAGCTACAATGAAGATGGCATTGCGATCAATAAAGGTGCAGAACCTTTTGTTCGAAATGTGGCAGCATCACTTGATAAGATGATAGATTTGGGAAAAGGAAAATACTCCAAATCGATATAAATAGTATATTTGCATTTGAAACTAATTTATTAGTTTGCATACACATTAAAATTTATAACCTTTATATTAATGATTATTTATTAGTATAAAGGTTTTATTATAAATTGATTAAGAATTAAAGATCCACATAGAATATATGAAAACTATTATCCAATTATTTGACGAAAGTGTAGATAAATTTCGTGACAAAACTTTCCTTTGGGAGAAGATTAGCACCCAATTTGAACCTTTAACTTATGCCGAAACTAAAGAGCATGTTTATGAACTTGCATCGGGCTTGATGTCGCTTGGAATCGAGGCTGGAGACAAGGTGGCTTTGCTCTCTGAAGGATGTAGCGATTGGATTATTGGAGAATTGGCTATTCTGCATTTGGGTGCTGTTAATGTGCCGCTTTCAGTAAAGTTGGAAGAAAGTAATGATTTGTATTTCAGACTAAAACATTCTGAAACGAAATATATAATTGTATCTAGTACACAGCTTCAAAAAATTAGAAGTATTATAGATCAACTCCCTAATATAGAGCGTGTAGTGGTGATGAATATGAGTGGAGAGCCTCAAGGAAAAGAGGTCACTTATTCAGAGGTTATTGCCACAGGAAAAGAGCTTTTAACTGAAAATAGAGCGAAGATTCAAACTATTTCTCAACAGGTGAAAGGTTCTGATATGGCGAATATTAGCTATACTTCTGGTACAACTGCCGACCCTAAAGGGATTATGCTTTCGCACAGAAACTATACTGCAAATGTGGAGCAGTCTATGTCTGTGATTCAAATTAATACTGAGGATAGTAATCTCATTATTCTTCCTCTCGATCATTGTTTCGCTCATGTGGCTGGTTTCTACACTTTTATGGCGTATGGAGCAAAGGTGGCAACGGTGCAAGTGGGTAAAACTCCAATGGAATCGTTGCGGAATATTCCATTGAATATCAAAGAGTTTAAGCCAACTGTGATAATGAGTGTGCCGACTTTAGCCAAGAATTTTAGAAAAAACATTGAGGCCAATATCAAGGCAAAGGGAGAGAAGACAGCAAAGCTCTTTGAAAAGGCTTTGCAAACTGCATACGACTACAATAGAGAGGGTTATAATAAAAAAGGTTCTTTGTTGACAAAGATAAAATTGAAATTCTACGACAAGATAATTTTCTCAAAAGTGAGAGAGGCTTTCGGAGGGCAATTGAAATTTTTTATCGGTGGAGGTGCATTGCTCGATATTGAGTTGCAACGTTTTTTCTATGCCATTGGCGTACCTATGTTGCAAGGATATGGCTTGTCGGAGGCTACTCCTGTGATTTCTGCAAACTCGATGGGGCGACACAAATTAGGCTCGTCGGGCTATCCTGTCGCTAATTTGGAAATCAAAATTTGTGACGATGAAGGCAAAGAATTGCCTATTGGTGAAAAAGGTGAAATCGTGATAAAAGGTGAGAATGTGATGCTTGGCTATTGGAAAAATGAGCAAGCAACTGCCGAAGTTATTAAAGAAGGATGGCTCTATACAGGTGATATGGGGTACATGGATGCGGATGGTTTTCTCTATGTTTTGGGACGATTTAAGAGCTTGCTGATTTCGAGCGATGGCGAAAAATATAATCCAGAGGGAATTGAAGAGTCTGTGGTAGAGAAGGTTAAATTAATAGATCAGATTGTTTTGCATAACAATCAGAATCAATATACGGTTGCGCTCGTTGTGCCTAACTTGCCAAATCTTAAAGAATATGTAGAAAAGTCTGGTTTGCAATGGGATACGAAGGAGGGTAAAGTGTTTGCATTGAATGCAATAAAAGAAGGTTTGGATAAATATAAATCGGGTGGGGAGTTTGAAGGAGAGTTTCCAGAGCGTTGGTTGCCAGCTGCCTTTGCTGTTCTTCCTGAGCCATTTACGGAGGCTAATCAGATGGTGAATAGCACTACGAAGGTGGTGCGTACGAAGGTCGAAGAGTTTTATGCGGATAGAATTGAATATGCCTATACTCCTGAAGGAAAGGATATTATCAATGAAAAGAATCTCTCTAGTCTCTAAGTTCTGAATTAAAACTCACTAACACGTAACAAGCTATGGCTCTAGATATTATATTGACAATTTTGGGAGCAATCCTTATGATTGTAGGAATTGCGGGTTGCATTCTGCCTGTTTTGCCAGGTGTGGTGCTCAACTATGTTGGTCTTTTGTTGTTGCATTTCACGTCTCGTGTAGAGTTCTCAACTGAGTTTCTCATTGGTTGGGCATTGGTGGTGATTGCCATTGAGGTTTTGGATTATTTTATACCGATTTGGGGAACTACAAAATTTGGAGGAGGTAAAAAAGGAGCTTGGGGCTGCACCATTGGCGTGGTAGTTGGTGTCTTTGTTTTGCCACCTTGGGGCATCATTATTTTTCCATTTGTGGGAGCAGTAATCGGAGAACTGATAGACGACAAGGATGTAAAAGTAGCTTTGAAAGCAGGCTTAGGTGCTTTTGTTGGATTCCTAGCTGGCACGTTTCTACAGGTGCTAGTGGCTTTGGTACTTACATTTTTCTTCATTAAAGAGGTTTTATTGGCTTGGTGGTAAAATAAAACGATGTATCTTTGCATTACTTTTTAACAAATCACTTATGAGAAATATTGCCAACATGCTAACTCCCAAGTCGTGGGCTGAGAGAGCCAAATTTGGGTTCGTACTTTATCTGTTTACAGTTGTAATCACATTCATTGACTTTTTTGTTACTCTTTTTAGGAGTAATATTGTGTCAGACATGAAAGTTTCAACATGGTTGTTTTTTGTCCCTACCGCTTTGGGACATGCAGCAATGCTGGCTTTGGTGTTCTACGTGGTGTATTTGTTGTTGGCTACCATTTTCAAGAATAATAAAATTCCTGCCACTATATATATTGTGTTAGCTGTGTTGGCACAGATTATTATTGTGTTGGACGGTTTGGTTTTTAACCTCTATCGTTTTCATATCAATGGCTTTGTACTCGACTTGGTGTTTGGCGCTGGAAGTCAAGTTTTCGTTTTCGATTTTGGTCTTATTTTTAAGTTTATAGGCTTAATTATTTTGGTGGCAATAGTGCCCTATCTATTGGCTTTGGTGGTTGCTCGCCGAACTTTTTTGAGCCTAAAGGGAAAAATGATAGGGTGGTTGAGCGCTATCTTTCTGGTTTCTATCTTGATAGGACAATTGGGAAGTGCTTATGCATCTGCTGCCAGACAGGCGCACATTTTGCGATCGGGCACGGTGATGCCTTGGTTCTATCCGTTGAGAGCTAATACTTTGTTTGCAAAACTAGGATTGCTCGTGACCGATGAAATTGACAATGTGAGTTACAATATAGAATCTTCTGATATCAACTATCCACTGCATCCACTTGAGTTTGGTGACTCTATTCCGAATTATAATGTGGTTCATATTTTGATAGATTCTTGGAATCCAACGGTATATGATAGTATAACCACGCCCAATATTTATAAATTTGCACAACAAGGAAATTTCTATGCTCAGCATTTGAGTTCGAATGACGCTACGAGTGGAAGCATATTTGGAATGTTTTTTGGAATTTCTAACACCTACGATAAGGATTTTGAGATTGCTCAGCGTACACCGCTTTTTATAGATGTTTTGGCTGATAATGATTATAATATCCAAGTTTTTCCAAGTGCTACTTTTAGACGTCCTCCGTTTGATAAGCGAATTTTTAGAAGAGCACCTCATATAAATACAGATACAGAGGGAGATACGTCTTTTGATAGAGATAATAAATTGACAGAAATGGCTCTTGATTTTCTAGCGAAACAAACGCCAGAAAAGCCTTTTTATAGTCTGTTGTTCTACGATTTGCCGCATGCAATTTCGATTCCTAAGGAGTATCGCCAAAAGTTTCAGCCATCGTGGGATGAGCCTGATTATCTGAAACTGAGTAATGAAATTGACAGAACAGGCTTCTTCAATCTCTATAAGAATTGTGTCTATCATGTTGATAGCCTTGTGGGTAAGGTGTTAGACGATTTGACTGAACGTGGTATGCTTGAGAATACAATTGTAATCATTACGGGCGATCATGGTCAAGAATTTAATGAGAATAAGAAAAATTATTGGGGGCATGGATCCAACTATTCCAACTGGCAGTTGCAAATCCCTTTTGTTCTCTATTATCCTAATATTGAGGCAGGAAAGGAATTTAAACACATGACAACACACTACGATATTACACCTACTTTGATGACTCGTTTCTTTGGCGTTAAGAATCCTACAAGCGATTATAGTATGGGCTATGACATGATGGATACTCGAAACCGTTATCCTCATGTGGTGGGTAATAGCATTCGTTTTGGCTTTGTATTCGAAGATCTGATTGTATCCACTGGCTTTGTGGGTGAGGTAGATGTTACGGATAGAAATCTGAATGCCAAGTCCCGCAGTGCATTGAAGGCTACGGATCTGCAAAAAGCGATTGACAAAATGAATACGTTCTATAAATAATAAGGCTACCTTTTTTCGGAAGAAATAGATAAATCCTTCATCTCCAACTAGACTTGGAAATGAAGGATTTTTTATCATCTTTTGGAGCGTATGATTCAATGATAGAGAGCTTTGACAAAATGATACTTAATTGCTAGTTAGTATCATTTTATATGTTTATATTTGAAGGAGAAATCTCAGATATACTATTATATTTAACATGCTGTTCTGATACGCTCACGAGCACTATTTGGAAGAAGAGAGTAAAAGAAATATTTATTAGAGGAATACTCTGGTGAATGTATAATGTAAGTTTGTGTGTCTATGGAATTCTATGATAATCCATATCGTTTTTTACTATAAGGCTGAGAATGAAAATGCAGACTAATACATGCAATAATTGTGAGTGCAAAAATAGAATAACCAATAAGTATTGTACTGATTGTGGTTATGAACTACCCAAAATTGAAGTGCAACCAGTAGTAGATTTAGAAGCTAAACCTAAGAAGAAAAATCAATGGGCTAGTTTACTTGTAGTAGCTATCATCGTTGCTGTAGCTACATTCTCTGCAAACTATGTACCCAAGTTGTTATCTAGCTTTACATCTGTGGAGACAAAATTGTCGGCAACTGCAAATGAAGTGAACAAGCAATGTCCCATGATGGTAGATGCTGATACACGTATGGACAATATAGTTCCGATGCCCAATAGGACTATGCAATACAATTATACATTAATAAATATGGAAGTTGGAGATATTGATACTACTTCTGTCAAATCTATAATTGAGCCCTACATTATTAGTACAATCAAAACATCTCCAGAGATGGAAGTCTTGAGAAAAGAGAAAATCAATTTTAGGTATTACTATCGAGATATGAATGGTAATTATGTATGTAGTATCTCAGTGCCATACGAAAGATATAAATAAGAAATTAACTAAATATTAAAATATAAGAGGAAATACTATGAGTAGATACAAGAGTTTTCAGAGTCATTTGAATCAAGAAATTTCAACAATAAAAGCTGCTGGTCTCTACAAAGAAGAGCGCATTATTACAACTCCGCAAAAAGCAAATATCAAAATCAGCACGGGACAAGAGGTGTTAAACTTTTGTGCCAACAACTATCTTGGTCTTTCGGACAGCAAGGAGCTGATTGAAGCCGCAAAAGCATCGCTAGACAGCCATGGATATGGAATGTCGTCGGTACGTTTTATTTGCGGAACACAAGATTTGCACAAAAAATTGGAAGCTACCATTTCTAAGTTTTTTGGAACGGAGGATACTATCCTTTATGCTGCTTGTTTTGATGCCAATGGAGGTTTGTTTGAGCCGCTATTGACAGAGGAAGATGCGATTATTTCTGACTCTTTGAATCATGCTTCTATCATTGATGGAGTAAGACTTTGTAAGGCTGTACGTTATCGCTATGCTAATGCTGATATGGCAGATTTGGAAAAACAATTGCAAGCAGCACAAGCACAACGCTTTAGAATGATTGTAACTGATGGAGTGTTTTCTATGGATGGAAACGTGGCTCCAATGGACAAAATATATGAATTGGCAGAGAAATACGATGCCATGATAATTATCGACGAGTCGCACTCGGCTGGTGTAGTGGGTAGGACGGGTAGAGGAACTACCGAATTGTTCAACCTAATGGGCAAAGTGGAGATTATTACAGGTACTCTAGGTAAAGCATTTGGAGGAGCTATTGGAGGATTTACGACAGGTAAGAAAGAAATCATCGAAATGCTTCGTCAGCGCTCTCGTCCTTATTTGTTCTCCAACTCTATTCCTCCAGTGGTGGCAGCAGCAGGTATCAAAGCCTTCGAAATGCTGAGCGAGTCGAACAAGTTGCAAGATACATTGCACGAAAATACATCATACTTTGTAGAAAAAATGACTGCAGCAGGTTTTGATATCAAGCCTACACAATCATCTATCTGTGCAGTAATGCTTTATGATGCTCAATTGTCTCAAGATATGGCGGCTAAGTTGCAAGAAGAAGGTATCTATGTAACAGGATTCTTCTTCCCAGTAGTACCTAGAAATGAGGCTCGTATCCGTGTGCAAATCTCGGCAGGACATACGAGAGAGCAATTGGATAAATGTATTGCAGCATTTACGAAGATTGGTAAAGAATTGAAAGTGTTGAAGTAAGACAATATAATAACCTTATGAAAAAAATACTAATTGTAGGTAGTACGGGGCAAATTGGTTCGGAGCTAATCAATAAGTTGCGTTCCATTTATGGTGTTGATAACGTGGTGGGTGGATATTATAAGCCGCCTTATCCAGAAGGATTTTTCGACGCAGGACCAACTGTTGAGATTGATGCTACAAAGGCGCAAGACATTGCAGACGCAGTTAAAAAGCATAATGTAGATGCTATTTTCAACATGGCAGCCATCTTGTCTGCTACTGCTGAAAAGAACCCAATGTTGGGTTGGGATGTGGGCGTAAACAGCTTGCTGAACTGTCTTGAAGTAGCTCGTGAATACAATTGCTCACTATTTACACCTAGTTCTATTGGTGCTTTTGGACCATCTACGCCAAAGGATAAAACACCACAAGACACCATTCAGCGTCCGACCACGATGTATGGTGTGACTAAAGTTACGGGAGAGTTGTTGAGCGACTACTACTACAAAAGATTTGGAGTGGATACTCGTTCGGTGCGTTTTCCTGGATTGATTTCGTATGTAACACCTCCAGGAGGAGGTACGACGGATTATGCAGTAGATATTTTCTATAGTGCAGTCAAAGGAGAGGACTTTGTGTGTCCTATTCAGCAGGGTACATTCATGGATATGATGTATATGCCTGATGCGCTGAATGCTTGTGTGCAGTTGATGGAGGCTGATCCTGAGAAGTTGGTGCATCGCAACTCATTCAACATTGCGTCATTGAGTTTTGAGCCCGAGATGATTTATGCTGCTGTTAAGAAGCATTATCCAGACTTCAAAATGACGTATGATGTAGATCCTTTGAAACAAGCAATTGCGGACTCTTGGCCAAATTCGTTGGACGATACTTGCGCTCGTGAAGAGTGGGGGTGGGAGCCGCATTACGATATGGAAAAAATGGCTACCGACATGGTCGAAAAATTGAAACTGAAGAATTTGAAATAATATTCAGTCTGAGTTCTCAGAATTATAAAAGCTATCTCATCGTATTTGGGGTAGCTTTTTTTAATATGCTGCAGTGTATTTGTATAAAAAAGCAGAGGCTGTTTAGATTGAACTAAACAGCCTCATTTTAAATCTTTACCGTCGGACTCTATTATTTTTTAGACTCTTCGATAGATACTTTACGGAATTCTTTAAGAGCTTTTTCAATTGCTAGAGAAGCTTTTCTTGCTCTTGTTCCTGCCGCTTTGTTACCATTCTCAAGTTGAAGAGTTGAATCAGTTTTGAACTCTTCGATAAGTCCGTTTAGTTCTGTAAGTAAATTTTTCATAATCGTATCTAATAATTAAATAATTGAATAAGCAAAGATAAAAGACTTTCGGATATAAGAGGAATAGTTTGAAACTTTTTTTTGGCTTAAATGCCCCTCTAGACTATTTATAATCTGTCTTGTGAAAGTAAATAGAGGATAATCTGTTGATATATAGTGTTTATGGTTCTTTTCGTTTTGAAGTGCGTTTTATGGAAATATTTTTATTTTTTCTCTTCAAACATGGCTTTAGCCTATCAGAAAGCTATGTTGTTCTATTTTTGGCTGTGAAATATATCGCATACTCGGAGATAAAAATCACAAAAAAGGCTTGTTTAATCTAAGCTCTTAATAGCTTTAAATTTAAAAATTAGAATGAGTCGTATTTTTAGTCTTATACTATTGGCTATCTTATAAAGATGCTCTATCTTTGCAACACTGCAAACAAACAGAGGGGTGTCCGAGTGGTTGAAGGAGCTACCCTGGAAAGGTAGTATACGGGTAACTGTATCTGCTTCTATCTATCACTAAACCAGTAACTTATAAAGTCTTATTTCTTTATTCTTTTCTATGTATCCTTTTTTGTATACAGACTTGTGTATGGGTTGATATTATTGAATTATTTATGTCTTTTTTTGTCTTAATTTCCTCCTAAGTAAGAATTATATATTAGGAGGACTTCCAAGTCACAGAGCGATTATATATATGCTACTATAAATATACTAATAATAAGCCACTTGATGAATTTATTCTTCCACCAATTCTGACTTTATAAGTGTCTTAACTATTTCATATTTGTAGGTGTTCTTCATACATTTAACTTTGCCACCTTTATGCTCATCTTCGTATTCAACAACTTCGTTTAGTTGCATACCTCCATCCATATTTTTCTTGTAAATATGTTCAGATATAGCACAAGAGCCTCCAGAGGCATAAACTTTAATAGTAGAGTCTTTAGGGTTGACAATATCTTCCCAACTATCATCCATATCGTTATAAGGAGCTTTTATTAATTGCCTACCTACTCTATATTTAAAATCTGAACCACTTGCATTTCCATACATAGCTTCTGTATTTTCTTCTAAATCATAAAATGACAGATAATAGCTAGACCTTTGTCTTATTTCCTTGTATTGAGGGATAACAAGCTCTTCTTTCCCATCAAAGTCAACATCTTCAAACCAAAATGGAACTGCATTACTATCTATATCAATAGTCTTGCCATTCTCAAAGTCTATAACTTTAAAATCTTCAAGCTCCACTAGTCTAGACATATGAAAATATGGATGCATCACTCTATATATTTCATTGCCTTTTTTCAAAGTAAGCATGACAGAGCCTAAATCACCCCAAGTAGTATCATAGGATGGAAAGAAAATTCCTGTAACTTCATATCCATTTATTGGCTTATTGAACTGAAAATAAAGATGTTTATAATCTTCTTTCATTTCATAGTCTGGAGTGCTTATTGTTACTCCTATTTTGTCGTCTTTCTTTTCTTGTTGACAACTAACAAATGATGCTGTAAAAACAAGCATCACTAAAATTTTGATTGTATCTTTCATTTTTATTTCAATTATTCATTTTGAATATGAAAATTAGAGAGGGTATATAAAACTGTTATTTCTCAAAAAATATTTGTTCTAATAATAACCTCTCTGCATCTACACTACACTTAGTTCCAAATTCAATATTAATGACGTTTGCAGCTTGTATAGCATCATCCAAATTCTGTTTAGTAATTGGATAAATATTTTCAGCATGAAGTTCAAACACATAATCAGAAATTATTGATGGTAAATGCCTTATAATAAACTCTCTATCGCATACTTCAAAGCAAATAAACCACTTTCCTTTCTTTGTGATAGTAAAGCCTTCTTCCTCTAAAAAATATGCAGCTATTGGGAATGCTTTCATTCTGTGTTATTTTGCGATTTAAAAGAGCAATTTCAAGATAATATTAAATCTTTCAAAACTGCTCTTCAATTATAGATTCTTTATCTATATGCTATCTATAATGGGGTGCTGGAATTGATAAAAGATAAGTTGGGAGGAAGGAAATAATTTTGAATATTTATATTTCTTTAATGTTTAGTTTTTTATCAGAATTATTTTATATATTTGAGTATTAATATTTAACAGCATTATACATCTGAGAGAATTGACACCTCTCAATCAAAGCACATTTTTGTATGAATTTATTTAAAAAAGTTAAGGCATTCTATGTCTTGACGTTGTTATTGCTCTCAACACAGGCAATAGCACAAGTTACTATTGGGATGTTAGAGGCGCCCACTGATGGTGCACTACTCCAATTAAAAAATCAACACACTTCTGTATCAGGGAATCTCATCAATGCTGACAAAGGCATGTTACTCCCAAGAGTTGAATTAACAGACATAAGGAATTTATATCCTATGTTTCCCACAGTTTATGACAAGGACAAAGAAGATCCACCACACGCTGGGCTCATGGTTTATAATGTCAATGAATCATTATTTGACGGAGATGGATCAGGAGTTTATGTCTGGGACGGTGAAAAGTGGATGGGTGTGGGTATGCCCCAAAGAAAAATTAGCATCAATCCCTTACGTGTTTACATTTCTGAGATTAGGTCTAGTGCAACGGCACAATTGTCTTTAACTCCTAAGAATTTGAAATATAGCCTAAGTACAAGTGGCAGCAACTCTAGTGCTTTGTCTGTAGATTCAATAACAGGGAAAGTGATGCTGAACATCAATCCTGATATAGGGGGAGATCGGAGATATACTTTTACTCTAAAGAATTCGTCTAAAAGTGTTTCAATTGATGTACATCATTTGAAATTGACGATGGCTAAAGACATGATCAAGGTAGGAGAGAACGATACTATCTCAACTTCGGCAGTGATGGCTGAGGGAGGTAGTGCTTCTTGGATAGTCAAAGAGTATACAAAAAACACGTTTAACTGGACAATCCCTCCAAGGTACAAAGATGGGAAGCTATATTTCGCACTCGGTGAGGCTAAAAGCGAAGGAATGATTGAAGGTAGTATAACATTTGCCCATGCTGATGATCCCAATTATACAAAAAAACTTACAGTCATACAAAATAAAGAATTTATAACTCTACCTGAATTTGACTATTTAGTAGTAAAGTACCTGTATAAATTAGGAACATCAGAAAGTAGTGTAGATTTGGATACTGCAACTGAAATCAATGGTACTCAAATCAGCTCTATAGATGGAAAGTCAGTCGGTTGGTCTGTTGCCCCTAGTGGTGACGACTTGTGGGGTAGCTATTTACTTCGCTATAAAGACCCAATAACATCAGTTATTGATACAGTATTGACCTCTGCTGGAGATAATACTCAGTCTGGATATGAATCAGTATATAGTAATATGACCAAGTTAAGAGAACACATTTCTGATACAGCTCCACGTGTTTTCAATATAGATATGTACGGTAGTTGGTACACTCCACCTGAAAAAGCGAATTCTGCTGACAATAAGATTACGATTTCAATTTCTTTATACAAAGGTGGAACAATGTATAAAGATGGCTATAACTATTATAACAAAAAGGATGGTGTGATAATGGATCCTGTAAAAGTTATCGAAAGAGAAAATGTAGCTGTTGACAAAGGTGGTAGAGGTTCTGACAGATCTAGATCATGGAGAGGTTATTATGCTCGCCTTCTTCGTCTTGAATATGACAGAGTTGATGAAACTGGGCTTGTAATGCGTTTTGCAGACATTCCTACGACAAGGTCTAATAGTTTAAGAATGTTCAGTATTTCAGAAGAAGAGGATGATGCAGCTTTCTATGAAAGATATGCAGATGAAATACATGCTATAGAAAAATTGCCAAATGAAACTAAGGAACAGCATGCTAAACGTATAGATGAGTATGTTAGAGAACTAAAAAGTAAGAAGAAAAAAGCAATTGATTTTCATTCTAAAACAAAAGAATAACTAAGACTAATGTAAATATAGTAATCATAAAGAGGAGTTACCCGAAAAGTAGCTCCTCTTTATATTTCCACCAATTTGAGAATGTTTTTTCTACTATTATAACCAAGATCGAGAAAATTATCGAAACTGAATAATTCGAAGGTGCTGTTGTGCAGAGCTTTTAGCACTAACATTATTACCCACAATCTCGGTTTTGCTGATAAGAATATCCTTGTTTATTATGAGTAAGAGAAATTCCTAATATCAGCCAAAGGTACTTGGCTATAGCTTGTATTGATATACCGAAGTGGAACAACAAAAACAATCTTTACATAGTGATAAGTTTGCGACCCTCTGTTCCCATAGAGAGTAAAATAAAGGAATTTGGGGAACTAAGGCAGACAAATAATCTTATCAGTCTGCCTTTAATTGAATAATGATATTTAGTTAATCTAAATACTCTATTTTAATAGTATAGTTAGATATTTCTGTATTAGAATTATAGCTATTTGACTCTTGTTTATAGATAGCTGTAGGATAGCCTTGTTTGTCAAAGTCATATGAAAAGCTATATGTATCACTATATGAGCCACTCTTTTCAATATATTGCTTAACCAATTTAGATGTTGTTTTGCCAAAATAGCCTAGCATGTAAAGAATATTGTTAGGTACAATAAAACCATCATGTCCTCCACCGTCATTGTATTCAGCAACATTTGGTACTATACTAAAGCCTAACTTGTTTTCTTGGTCATTATACCATAGTGTATTCTTGCCATATCCATTATTTATCTCACTCAGTAAGCCTTGCTCATTGTAGTAAAAATTGAAATAATCAGAACTCATGTCTTGATAATACGTCTTAGATAATCTTCCATCTTTGTAGATGTAATAATGCAGAACCTCTTTAGACTTACTCGTTGCTAAGTTTTCTCTATGACTCTCTTCAATCAATCCTTGAGAGTTAAGTTTTAGATAGATTTTTTCGTGTGTCGCATCTTCATAAGCATCTGTTCCTGTTAACTTGTGCTCAATCATTATCTCATTATTTGAGAATTGATATTTGTAGCTTGTTTGTACATCGCTTCCATAGTAGCCTTTATCACGAAAAGACTCAGAAATCACGCCTGCACTATTATATTTGAAAGTTTCAGTAGCCATTCTCATCCCTATATTTAGGAGTCAAAGAAATTCCAAGCCTGACATATTGTCTTCTATTGTCTTTGTGCAACCTAATTGCTAGAGGAAATTCCCCTGTTGATAATGGTCTTGTTGTTTCAGCAATAACACTAATGTTAGTTCTCATTTTTATGTATA
>JASLEN010000300.1 GCA_030151105.1 Dysgonomonas sp. | reverse complement strand
AAAGAAATACCCCAAATTATCGAGAAGTATGGGATAAAGTCTCCAGAGATGGTGGCGCATTGGCAATTGATAGCTCGAAAAGACTCTATCAATCTCTTGCAAGTAGAAGAAATCTTGGAGACAAGAGGATGGTTGGGAGAGGATTGTGTGGGTGATAAAGGGAGTTGGGCACTCTTTCTAGTTATTCAACATGCCAAATTGGATGTACAAGAAAAATATATACCGACACTAAAACAAGCAGTTGCTGATGGTAAGGCTAGTGCTGCTAATCTAGCCTTGATGGAAGATCGTATAGCTATACGTAGAGGAAAACCACAAATATATGGGAGTCAGGTGGGGAATGATGTGGAAACCAATCAATCCTTTTTGTTTCCTATAATGGATCCCGAAAATCTAGATAAGAGACGTGCAGAAGTTGGCTTATCTCCCTATAGTGAGTATCTCGAATTGATGATGGGAACACCTTGGGATGTAGAAGAATATTATAAGAACCTACCAAAATATGAGGAGCTGCATCATCGGATGTACCCAATTAAATAGAAATAAGGTTTAACAGATTTAATAAAAAGACTCCCTCAAATATTTAATATTTGAGGGAGTCCTTTTTTTATTTTGTTCCAAATCTAGAAGTGTCTAATTCCTTATATTTGTTTTCTTTATATCCTCCAAACTTGTGGGTGAGACCTATCGAAAAACGTCTAGAGTCTTGAAGAAGATTCATTTTCAGATTTTGACCATTGTCGTTTACCTTCAAGTATTTGGGCGACCATGTGTTGAATATATCATTCAGCTTAATATTCACCTCGGTATTCTTATTGTCGGATACCCACTTCATTCCCATATCCACCTTGTAGAGTTTAGAGATGCTCATAGGACCCTGAATATTTGGAGTCATATAAGCTCCAGAGAGTTCGGCTTTGATATTGGGTTTGGACGATATTTTGAAGGTGTTGTTCAACGAAGCATATCCTACTAATTTATCGTTTTTGAATGAGGTATCGTAAAAAATATCACTCTTCACCTTATCATAAAAACCAACTAGCATGAGTCTCGAATCCAGTACCTCACCCATTCTAAAGGGCAAAATAATATGAGCACTCAACTTACTTTTGTAGTCAAAGTTCTGCGTCTTATATATTAGTGCCAGCCTGTCCGAAAGTTGGTAGGGCAACTGATTGAAGTTGTCTTTGATGTAGCTGCCAGCTATTCCGAAGATGTATTTTTGTTTCAGAATATAATTTAATTGTACTTCGTATTCGCTCAAAGGTTTCAAATTCGGATTGCCATGTATTTCTGTATAGCCATTAATATAACCAATAGAGTTTTGCATCTCCCAATAGCTAGGATAGGTCTTGTCCGACGACACCGAGAGTTGTATCATATTCGTAGGATTAGCTATAAATGTAGCTTCTAGGGTAGGGAAGACACTCCAATAATCTATCTCCTTGTGCTTATAATACTCTCCCATCAATGATGCGTTAAGCGACAATTGCGACGAAATACTTTTAGAAAACCCTGCATAGAGGTCGTATGTATATTCGTCCAGTTGGCTACCACTATTGGATGGTGATAAATCTTTTCCTCGCAAAGAGTGATAGATTTGCGAACTCTTGTCGGAAGCATAACTCAGCTTCGTTCCATAGTTCAATTTCCAGCCCTTGCCTAAAGTATGACTTTGGTCTGCAAAAAATGTAACTCGATGGATTCTTTGTTTCGAATTTGCTTTGAAAGCATCTTCCTTGCCTATTAGTTTTTCTTCATAATTTTGCTCCGTATTGTTGTCGTAATAAGTATAATTAACGCCTATGCTGAGACCAAAGCCCGATGAATAGTTCAGTTCTAGATTATGTAGCTGCGCAGGTTTTACAGTGTTTTTCCGATTCTTGGAGTTAGAATTTGTGCCTGAGGACTCTGTAAAAGAATGTGACCATTGCTCAATGGCAGAGGTGTAAATCAGACTTAGTTTGTTGTCCTTGTTTAGATGCCAATCGTTTGCCAGACGAATGTTGTGGCTAGGTGATCGCCTATATCCTTTATTGAGTTGAGTAACTTCATGCACCTTGCCCTCAAACAAGTGGTGCGAGTATAGGTCTTGTCCATTCACTCCGTGCCCATAGTCAAACGAATAGAGAAAGTCGGTAGAAGTTTTAGGAGTACTGTACATCAAGTTTACACCTGTTTGATAACTTGCATAATGGTTCTGATTATACGTCCCATTTACTTGACCTTGCAATTGTGGTGAATCTGAGATACTGCCAGCCAGCACTAGATTGATTGCCGAACCTCTCACATGATATTGTGGAGGTGCGCTATACATTATTTCGGCTTGTTGGAGGCGCTCTTTAGGCATGTTTTTCAACAGTGTTGTTAGTTGTTCGGTAGTCATCGTGGTAGCTTTTCCGTTGAGGATGACGGTGACACCATTTGCACCAGCCAGATTGAGCGCATCTTCTTGTTCATACAGTCCAGGTAGTTCCAGAAGAGCCTCATAAGCGTTATTTGCCATCTTGTTTTGTAATATTTGAGGCATATCGTAAATCATCTTACCATCTTCCACTCGCACCAGAGGACGCTCGGCGGTGATGGTGACTTCTGCCAACGATTGATTTTTTTCTTGAAGGCTTATAAGTATATTTTCTTTAGAATCAAGTTTTTCATGATAGGGTTCATACATCAAATGCTGTACGAGTAGAACAGCATCTTCTGCACTATTTTTGAAAAAAAAACAACCCAACGAATCGCTATAAGTAGTGTTGATGAAAATAGAGTCCGTAGTTTGCAACACGATGGTTGCAAACTCTATTGGGTTGTTTTCTTGATCTATAATTTTACCCTTTATATTTTGTGCATTCATTGTCAAGTGCGTAAGCAAAAGCAAGGCAATGCAAAGTGAAAGCTTTTTCATGGTTACTGTTGTCTGTTAGTGGTTACATCTAAATCTCTTTTCAGCTCTTTGTGCGTAAAAGGTTGAGCATACTTGTTAGTTTCGTCCTGAGCTTTGCCAACTTTTAGTTTCCATCCTTTTCCTTTGGATAGCGTAAAGCTTGTGCCAATCTCGGGATTGTTGCTCTTAGAGAAAGATTGACTGATTGCTCTGTTATACATCGAGCTATTTATTTTCAGTGTTTGCGCCCCTGCACTTAACGTGCCAGCGATGAATGCGAGTAAGAAAATTAGCTTTTTCATATCTGTAATAGTTTTATTGTTTTGTTTCTGATGCAAAGATTCTAAGAATTGTAGACAAACTAGGTTATCACTTCCTTATGAAGTCTTATCTAGTCTTAAC
>JASLEN010000285.1 GCA_030151105.1 Dysgonomonas sp. | reverse complement strand
TATAAGAGTGAGCGAGATGCCAAGAAAACGATTCTTATTCCTTGGCTTGCCGATTTCATTTCTCCATTTGCACCAGCATTGGGTGAACTGATGGGCTTGAAGGTGGAGAATCTTCCAAAGTCAAATAAGCAATCTGCCGATCTAGGTTTGATGTATGGAAACAATGAGGTTTGTTATCCATCAACCTTGATTTTGGGTGATATTATAAATACACTCCAATCTGGAAACTATGATGTTAAAGATATTGTACTTGCCATCACGCAAACTGGCGGACAATGCAGGGCTACCAATTATATTGGTCAAATAAAATCGGGTCTGCAAAATGCAGGTTTCAATGATATTCCTGTTATTGCGTTGAGTGCTGGCGAAACCTATCAAAATGAGGAAAGTGATTTCAATCTTCCTTGGAAAAAGATTGCCAAAATGGCTGTTCCTCTTGTTCTGTATGGAGACTCATTGTATCAGATGTACAACACGATAGCGGTGCGTGAGGTGAAGGAGAATCATGCTCGTGAAACATTTGATTTCTATATGGAACGAGGCATTGATGCTATTCGTGCCAAGAGTACAAAAATGCTTTCGAAATTGTTGAAAGAGGCAGTCAAAGATTTTAACGCTATTCCAGTCAAAGAAATGAATTATGAGCGAGTGGGCTTGATAGGCGAAATTTTTGTCAAGTATAATAACTATGCACAAGCACATATTGCCGAGTGGTTGCGCTCTAAGGATGTGGAAGTTTCTATTCCTCCAATTCTCGATTTCTTGGTTCAGTTTTTTGTCAACAATAAAGTGAATGATAAGAATGGAACAAGCGAAAGCTCTATTTTCGAAAAATCGTTGATGCCTATTGCGTGGATGTATATCAATCGTCAGGTGAGAAAAGCAGAACGAATAATGAAAAAATTCTCTTTCTACGAACCTTCCGAATCTATCTATGCTAAGGCTGAGGCTGCAGCAGAAGTGGTCGATTTGTCCAACCAGTTTGGAGAAGGATGGTTGATTCCTGGTGAGATAGCGCATTATGCACGTAGAGGAATCAATAAAGTGGTTTGTTTACAGCCCTTTGGATGTATTGCCAACCATATTATCGCCAAGGGTGTGGAGAAAAGAATCAAAGAGCTTTATCCCAATATGAGTATCCTTTATCTAGATATTGATGGGGGAATTGCCGAAACGAATCTGCAAAATCGTTTACACTTTATGATATAAAACCTATATTTGCAAATAACGAATTTTAGACCCTAAAATAATGATAGATACAAAGCAGCAATTTGAGCAAGTAATCAAAATATGTAGAGATTTATTTTCTAACAAATTGACTGATTATGGCGCTTCATGGCGCATTCTTCGCCCGCAATCTGTGACAGATCAAATTCTCATCAAGGCCAAGCGCATCCGCAGTTTGGAAGAAAAAGGTGTGAGCAAAGTGGGAGAGGGTATCGAACCAGAATTTATTGCAATCGTAAATTATGGCATTGTGGGTCTTATTCAGTTGGAATTAGGTTTTACGGATTCGGTGGATATGCAGCCGCATGAAGTAATGGAATTGTACGACAAGCACATGACCATTACCAAGGAATTGATGTATGCCAAGAATCATGATTATGATGAAGCATGGCGCTCGATGCGTCAAAGATCTTATACCGACCTCATTTTGACTAAAATATATAGAACCAAACAGATAGAAGAAAACAGAGGAGAAACACTTGTATCCGAAGGTATTGATGCCAATTACATGGATATGATCAATTATTCTCTTTTTGCACTTATCAAAATACACTATCCTGAAAAGGATTGAAGTTCGAATTTCTTATGACTGAGACAAAGACTATCCAATCAATTATAATAAAAATAATAGTAGAAATATCCAGAATCGTACTTGGAGTCACCTTCATGTTTTCTGGCTTTGTCAAAGCAGTTGATCCTTGGGGTACGGCTTACAAAATAGAAGACTATTTGTCGGCTTTCGACCTATCTGGACTAGCCTTCTTGTCTTTTCCCGCATCAGCTTTTTTATGCATCATGGAGTTTCTCTTAGGTGCATTTATGCTTTTTGGACTGTATAGATTTTGGTCGTCGAGACTAGTTTTATTGGTGATGTGTTTTATGACACCTCTGACCCTTTACTTGGCTGTGGCCAACCCTGTGAAAGATTGTGGTTGCTTTGGTGATGCCTTGATAATTACCAATTGGGAAACGTTCTACAAAAATGTGGTGTTGATTATTTGCTCCATCATTACCTTTATATATTATAAGCGAATAAGCAACATCTTTACGGGAAAAACCTATTGGATTGCTTTCCTTTTTATCATCGTATTCTCGTTTGGCTTTGTGATGCGCAATTATATCTACGAACCGATTTTTGACTTTCGTCCTTATAGCGTAGGCTCGCATTTGCCAAGCAAGATGATTGTTCCCGAAGGTAAGGAGCAGATAGAAGAGTCTGTATTGGTGTACGAAAAAGATGGTGTAGAGCAAGAGTTTTCGGAAGATAATTTTCCGTGGGAAGATAGCACTTGGGTATTTGTTCGCATGGATACTAAGATTCTAAAAGAAGGTGAAGATCCAGCCATTAGTGATTTTACGCTCACAAACTTGAAATTCAATAACGCAAGAACCGAAATAATAGGTCAAGAGGAGATTACAGAGGCGGTGTTGAGCGATAGCAATTATACCTTCTTAATGGTAGCGCCAGATTTGGCGAAAATCAATATCGACTATTTGAGTAGTTTGGAGGATGTAGCATATTATGCGATTGG
>JASLEN010000324.1 GCA_030151105.1 Dysgonomonas sp. | reverse complement strand
GGATAGAAAATATTTTCTGAATAATATTCATAGTGTATTCTAGCTAATTGTTACAAAATTAGAATAGCAAATAAAGGCTATTCACACCAAAGTTGAACAGCCTTTATTAAATAATTGTTTTCTAAGATAATAGAATATCTTATTTTATTTGCTCCAAGATATAATTGAGCGCAGTTGACAAGCCTTCTGCATTTTTACCTCCAGCTGTGGCAAAATGAGGCTGCCCTCCTCCTCCACCTTGAATATGTTTGGCTGCTTCACGCACAATAGTAGAAGCATTTAAACCACCACTTTCAACTAGATCTTTTGAGAACATCAAGGTTATCATTGGTTTATTTCCACCATCTGTAACTCCAATAAATGCAGTACGCTCTGCGAACTGGCTATGCAATTGGAATGCTATATCTTTTGCAATTTCTGGCATTAGCGGACCTTCGAGACGATAAACATCAACACCATTGATAACCTCCTTGCGACGAATGATAGCTTCTTTCACTTGCGCTACCTTTTCTTTCATATATTCATCGGCTTGTTTTTTCAACTCCGAATTTTCTTCGATATGCTTACGAAGTGTCTGAAGTATATCTGGGGCATTATTCATCAAACCTTTCACTTCACCTATAATATCTTGCAAGGCATAGTTATAATCTTCACAAACTTCAGCCGTAATTGCTTCTATACGACGAATTCCAGCAGCAATAGAACTCTCTGAAACGATACGGAACGATCCAATGCGCCCTGTTGAAGATATATGTGTTCCTCCACAAAGCTCAACAGAAGAGCCAAAGCGGATTACACGCACTTCTTCTCCATACTTTTCTCCAAAGAGAGCCATTGCTCCCATAGCTTTAGCCTCTGCAATAGGAATATTACGTGATTCGTCCAATGATATATTTTCACGAATTCGTGCTGTTACTATTCGCTCTATTTTTCTAATTTCTTTATCTGTTACTTTTTGGAAATGAGAAAAGTCAAAACGTAGAACTTTTGGCGACACATAAGAACCCTTTTGCTCCACATGTTCACCCAACACTTCACGCAATGCCTCGTGCACTAAGTGTGTAGCTGTATGATTACACTCAGTAGCAATTCTACTTTTCACATCTATGCGAGCTGTAAGATGAGCAGTCACATCCTTAGGTAGTTTATCAGCCAAATGAACAGTCAGATTATTTTCGCTTTTTGTATCCACAATCTCAATCTGTTCTCCATCGTCAGCAATCAACCATCCGCTGTCACCAACTTGTCCTCCCATTTCGCCATAGAATGGAGTTCTATCCAAAACTATTTGATAGAATTCTCTACCCTTTTGTTTCACTTGACGATAGCGTGTTATTTCGGCATCACATTCAGTAAAATCATAGCCTAAAAATTCAACATCTTGTTGTTTGATTACCACCCAGTCTCCAGCCTCTACAGCAGCAGCATTACGAGCGCGCTCACGCTGTTTCTCCATTTCCACATCAAACGCTTTAACATCTACTTCCATACCATTTTCACGGAGGATAAGCTCTGTCAAGTCTAATGGGAAACCATAAGTATCATATAGAGTAAAGGCATCTGCACCATTCAAAATAGTTTGCCCTTTTACTTTCGTATCTTTAATTTGTTTATCCAGAAGTTTGATCCCTGTCTCAAGCGTACGCAAAAAGGACTCTTCTTCTTCTTTGATAACCTTTTCTATCAACGTTTTTTGTTTAATCAGCTCTGGATAAGCATCCCCCATAGTATCAATAAGAGCAGGCAATAACTTATACATAAATGATGTTTGCTGATTCAAGAATGTATATCCATAACGAACTGCACGACGCAAAATTCTACGAATCACATATCCAGCCTTAGCATTCGATGGCAATTGCCCATCTGTAATAGAAAATGCAATAGTACGGATGTGATCAGCAATAACACGCATTGCAATATCTGTTTTCTCATCCTTGCCATATTCTGTATTTGTATTCTTACCTAATGCAGTAATGATAGTTTGGAAAACATCAGTATCATAATTGGATGTTTTACCTTGCACTGCCATACACAGACGTTCGAAGCCCATTCCTGTATCAATAACCTTAGCTGGAAGTGGCACAAGCGACTTATCAGCCTTGCGGTCATATTGCATGAACACTAGATTCCAAATTTCTACCACTTGTGGGTGATCGTTGTTTACCAATGTCAGAGCATCTACTTTTGCTCGTTCAGCATCAGGACGAAGGTCGATATGCATCTCCGAACATGGACCACATGGACCTGTATCGCCCATTTCCCAAAAGTTATCTTTTTTGTTGCCGTTGATAATTCTATCCTTAGCAATATATCTTTCCCAATATCCTGCCGCTTCGTCATCACGCTCCAAGCCATCTTCTGCGCTTCCTTCAAAAACGGTTACATATAATCTATCTTTATCTAACTTCAATACTTCGGTCAAGTATTCCCAAGCCCAAGCAATAGCCTCTTCTTTGAAATAGTCTCCAAAAGACCAGTTTCCTATCATCTCAAACATGGTGTGATGATAAGTATCATGTCCCACTTCTTCTAAGTCGTTGTGCTTTCCACTCACACGCAAGCATTTTTGAGAATCGGCGACTCTTGGATATTTGATAGGGGCATTACCTAGAATTACATCTTTAAACTGGTTCATACCAGCATTTGTAAACATCAAAGTAGGGTCACCTTTAATAACCATAGGAGCCGAAGGAACAATCTGGTGTCCTTTGGATTCAAAAAATCTTAAAAAAGACTCGCGAATTTCTTTAGAAGTCATCATGAATTTTAAATATCTTGTTATATAATTTTGCCACAAAGGTAATTAATATAATAAATATACAGATCACTACCATACATTTAAATTAATTTTCTGTTGCTCTATCTCAGTTCAAACCTAAGCTTTAGCAATTTTTATCAATCAATTTTCCGATTGAATCGTGCTATTTCACTTTTATTTAAGTTATATTTGTGAATTGTATTTGCATAAGCATATCTAAAACTTTACTTTTGTCAGACTCACAAATAGCTAGAATTAAAACTTAAGGAGTGAGCGCCTACTAAATAATGAATCGCAAGAAAATATTTTATAGATACAATCCTCAGACTCTATCCTATGATAGGGTTTTTCCTAGTCTCAAAAGTCGAATACTCATCATATTACGACATTTGGTATCAGGGATATTGATTGGAGGAGGAGGCTTATTTCTATTCCTATACTTTTTTGGATCGCCTCAAGAAAAACAACTAAAACAAGAAAACAAGCTTATACGTACTCAATACGATATTCTATCCAAAAGAATAGACCAAGCGTTTCGCATTCTAGAACCTATACAAGAACGTGATGACAATATGTATCGCGCTATTTATCAAGCTGATCCTATTGCTCAATCCATCCGTACTTCGGGTGTAGGTGGATTAGGTAGATATGCTGAATTAGAAAATATCCCAAATGCAGGTTTAATAATACAGTCAAGCAAAAAAATGGACATATTAGAGAAGCAACTCTACGTGCAGTCTAACTCCCTTGACGAGGTTTTAGAAATGATTAGAAACCAAAAAGACAGAATACACCATACACCTAGCATTCAACCAGTTGCCAACAAAGACTTGAAAAGAGTTGCCTCTGGATACGGAAATCGTATTCACCCTATCTATGGTATCACCAAGTTTCATGCGGGGATGGACTTTACTGCTCCTACAGGTACACCTGTGTATGCAACAGCAGATGGTGAAGTAGTTTCTGTACGATCAGCAGCTGATGGATATGGAATGTGCGTTGATATAGATCATGGTTACAATATGATGACAAGATATGCCCACTTGAGTAAATTTCATGTAAGGCAAGGTCAAAAAGTAACTAGAGGCGAAACAATTGGGGAAGTAGGAAATACAGGACGTTCTACTGGACCACACTTACATTATGAAGTGAGAGTAAAAGGTGCACCACAAAACCCTGCTTACTATTATCATGGCGACCTTGATCCTGAAGAGTTTGACTTGATGCTCCAACTATCGTCCAATCAAGGACAGGTTATGGACTAAAAAAAACGATATTACAATATACCATTCAGACACAGAATGGTATATTGTTTTGCATATAAGCTATTTATTGACTTACTTTATAAAAATATTTACCTGATAACAAACCTACTATGAGAATTGATCTTGAGAATAGCAAAAAACTATACTTCTCTCTGAAAGAAGTGGCTGATCATTTTGATGTCAATCAATCTTTACTACGTTTTTGGGAGACTGAATTTGACACTATCAGACCTCGTAAAACAGCTGGAGGAACAAGACAATATACCAAAGAGGATATTGTAAATATACAAGTTGTATATCATCTAGTGAAGGAAAAAGGAATGACACTAGAAGGAGCCAGACAATCCTTGAACAAGAAATATGATGAAGCTGAACAAAACATTGAAGTAATTAGAAGACTCGAAAACATCAAGATAGAACTTAGAAATCTAAGTAAGATGTTTGATGAGTTAGATAAAATTTAAGTCTATATTATCTCACCCTGAGGGATTAAGATATAAAACAAAAGGTCTGTATATTATGCAGACCTTTTTTATATGATGTACTATTGATTTTAGAATTGGAAATAGATAAATGGCTGTGGTCCACTCGACGCTGTTGCATACACCAACCAAAAGGCAAATGCCATTGCTATAGCCTTAAAGATTAAAGGAGATACTGAGAAGTAATGCTTCACCTTGCTTGTAAACCACTCTGGCAAGAAATGCAGCACATAGCCTATAGCAACCAAGATGAACACATTCTGGTACCCTTTGAGAACAGCCTCCCACTCGCTTACAGAGAAAGTTAGACGTGTAATATTTACAATCACATCACCTGCCAACTCAAACGTTTGTGCTCGGAAAAATATCCAACAAAAAGCCACAAAATGAAACGTGAGAAGTATTTTGAAGAAACGAATGATAACGTTTTGAGGTAATTTTATATACTGCGCCAAAAAACGTTCGACAACTAGTATTGTACCATGTAGAGCTCCCCAAACCACATATGTCCACGATGCACCATGCCAAAAACCACCAATTAGCATCGTTAAAAATAAATTGATATAGGTACGTATCTTTCCTTTACGATTTCCTCCTAATGATATATAGAGATAATCTCTCAACCACGAAGATAGCGAAATATGCCATCTACGCCAGAATTCTGTTATCGATTGAGATTTATACGGAGTTTCGAAGTTGGGCGGAATGGTAAAGCCCATCAATAGAGCCAAACCTATCGCCATATCTGAATAGCCCGAAAAATCGCAATAGATTTGCAAAGCATATCCATATACAGCCATCAAGGTTTCGAAAGGTGTATAGCTCAATGGAGCATCAAAAACACGCCCTACAAAGTTGACAGATATATAGTCTGAAATTACTGCCTTCTTTACTAATCCTAATATAATAAGATACAAGGCATTGCCAGCTTGTACTTTGGAAAGAGTAAGTTTTTCATACATTTGAGGTAGAAAATCCTTAGCTCTAATAATAGGTCCTGCAACCAATTTGGGGAAGAAGGTGATATAAAAACAGAAGTCTAATGTGCTCTTTGCGGGCTCCATCTGCCTTCTATAGAGATCTACAGCATAGCTAATAGCCTCAAATACAAAGAAGGATATACCAATAGGTATAATTAAGTCGAGCGTATCCCAATCTTTTCCTCCTATCAGATTGATATTTTTGATGAAGAAATTGGTGTATTTGTAATATGCCAAAACACTTAAATTGGATATTACAACCACTATCATCAATACCTTTCGCTTCCATGGTTCATCCTCTTCATACATCAATTTAGACAACCAATGTGTAAGAACTGCACATACCATCAGCAAAATGTAATAGTTGTGTCCAGCCTTATAATAGAAAAATAATGAAAAAGCAATTAGATACAGACGTCTGCTTAGGAAATGCTTTGCATCGCCCAATAGCACATATATTGTGTAAAACAGCAAGAACAACCCAAGAAATAGTGGGCTATTGAACAACAAAGGATTCAATGAATCATATGTTGTCCACGAGTGCATATTTTCTACAAAGTCTGTAAAAAATCCACTATTGCTGCTCCAGCTAAATATGTTTAGAAGCAAATTCAATTTTGTTTCTTTAATTTATATTGTTTGTATGCTTTTAAAAAGTCTTCTGCAAATTTCTCTCCTTGAATCTTATAACCAGTCAAGGTATAATGAATTTTGTCTCTTGCTATCACTGTAGCATATTTGCCACCAGACAAAATACCCGCTTCGCCTCCCATCTGTTCATAAAGATTCCAAATAGGTACATTTGTCAACTTCATCAAAGAGCTGCTATAATCGCCCACTAGAGTATTAGAAGCACGACGACGCAACAAAGAAGGCGGAGGTGTCATTACTAAAACTACAGCATTGGGATTATTCGTTTTTATTTTATCGATCATCTCTTCCACTTGCATCAAGTATTGTTCGGCAGTGAGCTTTTGATACGATTCATTTGTTCCAAATGAAAGCACTACTAAATCAGGCTTCAATATTGGTAACTGCTTAAAGAACAGCGGATATTTATTAAAGTCAGACATCTTTGCCCCATTGACCCCTATGGCATGATAAACTAATCCAGGCTTATCATTCTCGATCACAAATCCATTGATATCATGAATCTTCGCACCTTCATTCGAGAACACTGAAATACGATTCAGAGGTTCTGATGAAATATAAGACGAATAGTAAGGATAACTCTGCAAATCTACATAATCCAAACTACCACGCACAAACGTCTTTTGTGTGGGCTGTACACCTGCTGACGAAGGTATATCAAGTGTTCTTCCTGCTTGAATATTATCTGATCGCAAATTGTTCTCTTGCTTCAGTGCTAC
>JASLEN010000240.1 GCA_030151105.1 Dysgonomonas sp. | reverse complement strand
AGAAATCTGTGTGGCAACTAGAGCTAATGCGATGAGTTGTCCTATAACTGGAGGTAAAGGGAATTATAGCTATCAATGGCAAATGAGTACCGACGAAACAAACTGGACAAATGTTGTTAATGGTACAAGCTCTACCTTAGCTCCATTGCATGCTAGATCGGGAATATATTATTATCGTTTGCAAGTAACAGATGATTGTCTTACAGTGTCCAGTGATACAATCACCTTAAATGTAAAAGCTTGTTACATCATGATTAATCCAAATACTAGATCAATCGCACGTTAACAATAGGAAAATAATTGAATGAAAACAGATAAGATGATTCGAAGGAATAGTCTTATCTGTTTTTTGTTTATATAGAACAAAAGTCAGATTAGTGTAGATGTAATAGAATAGTAAATTTGTGCTCATTTTGTCTAAGTAATCAGTTATCTTTGTGCCTCAATTTTACAATAGGCTATTTATAAAGAATGGATATAAAGCATTTTTTTAGAAAAAAGAGAATAGAGGATTTCTTCGAGACAGATATTGAATCCGTTAATGTCAATGGTCTTAAGCGAATTTTAGGAGTTAGAGATTTAACATTATTTGGAGTAGCTGCAATTATTGGAGCGGGTATATTCAGCACTATTGGACGTGCAGCTTTTTATGGAGGTCCAGCTATATCACTACTTTTTATTTTGGTAGCAGTAGCTTGTGTGTTTACAGCTTTATGCTATGCTCAGTTTGCATCAATGATCCCTGTTAGCGGTAGTGCTTATACGTATGCTTATGCTTCGCTAGGAGAAATATTTGCATGGATAATAGGGTGGGCTTTGATTCTGGAATATGCCGTATCCAATATGGTGATCTCAATATCATGGTCAGGTTATTTTGTTACTATGTTAGAGGGCTTTGGACTACATTTCCCCGATTGGCTAGCCATGAGTTATATCTATGCCAAGGATGCTTATGAATTGGTGCAGAGTGGTGCTGCTAATCTTCCTACTTCTATCTATGACGCAGCCAAGATATATGCTAATGCTCCAGAATTATTTGGATTTAAAATCGTATGTAATATTCCAGCCACATGTATTGTAGCCCTGTTGACATGGCTAGTCTATGTAGGTATAAAGGAATCAAAGACAGTGAATAATATACTTGTCTATTTAAAGATTGGTGTTATATTATTAGTGATATTTGCTGGGCTTTTTTTTGTGAAACCTGAAAATTGGACACCTTTTATGCCCAATGGTGTTCATGGAATACTGGGTGGAGTGGCTGCTGTATTCTTTTCATTCGTTGGATTTGACTCAATATCTACAACAGCAGAAGAGGCGAAGAATCCGCAAAGAGATATTCCTCGAGCAATGCTCATCTGTTTGCTGATTTGCACCGTATTATATATAGGAATTGCTTTTGTCCTGACAGGAATGGTGAACTTCAGCGAATTGGGAGTTGATGATCCTCTAGCTTATGTGTTTAAAAAAGTTGATATGGATTTTATTGCTGGTGTAGTCTCTATATCGGCAGTTATTGCTATTACGAGTGCCATTCTTGTGTTTCAGATCGGACAGCCTCGTATCTGGATGACCATGAGTAGAGATGGACTTTTGGGTAAAAAGTTTAGCAATATTCACCCTAAGTATAAGACTCCATCGTTTTCTACAATTATTGCAGGTTTACTCGTTGGTATCCCAGCCCTGTTCTTAGATATGCAGTTTGTTGTGGATTTAACGAGTGTGGGGACTTTCTTTGCCTTTATTGTGGTATGTGCTGGCATCCTATTCTTAGATCATATGGGATATAGTGAAAAAGCCAAATTCAAGGTTTATTATATAAGTGGAAAGTTTTTTGTAGGTTTCTTATTCATGATAGGGCTATTGCTATTTTTAACACAAATGGATTACATGAATATTATGATGCATCGTCCACTGCTATTTGTATTTTGGATAACTTGGGGAGTCTTGAGTTATATGGCTTTTAGATTTAAATTCTCACTTTTTCCTACACTAGGCATTCTTATCAATCTCTATTTGATGACAGAACTAGGGTGGAGCAATTGGGTAATGTTTGCTATTTGGCTTACTATTGGTTTACTTGTTTATTTTTTATACGGAAATAAGCACAGCAAATTGAGAAAGAAAGTTGAGACGATTTATGAGACTCGTAAATAAGAAAAGAAAAGTCTTAGACTCTAATGCGTTAAAATGTTTTAAAAGTATAATGTCTATTTATTTTGTGTAGATACTTTTCAAAATAGATAAAATTGTATAGCTTAGTGTAAGAAATCTAAAAAAAGCACTAGTTTATAATCTATAAAGCTGATATGGCTATATAAAGAGCTGGACTTATAATTTGTGAAAAACTCGATTAACAGAGGTTTGTTAATGTGTTATACTCGATTTAATTCTTCCCAATCATTCCACATATAGAATGGTTGTAGGAATGTTTATTTGAGAAAACTTTGCCTTGAGTTATTGCTTCTTATAATAGCAAAATCTATTACTATGACTGAGCCGATAGTACTTTGGAATGACTTTAGAGAGGGAAGCAATCAAGCCTTCTCTGATCTATTCGACCTTTATTCTGATACTCTATATAGATATGGCTTAAAATTTGATTTAGATTCTGATTTAGTAAAAGATTCAATACAAGATGTTTTTATTCATCTCTACAATCATAAAAACTTACCTAGCGTCGATAGCCCTAAATACTATCTGCTCAGATCCTTGAAAAATAACTTGTTGAACAAATTAGCAAAGCAGAAACAAATACCTACTGTTTCCCTTCAAGATTTGCCATTCCTTGTAGAATATGAAATCTCAAATATCGAAAGCTTACCAGATGCTGATGATAGAGATGATTTGGAAGAAAAATTGAAGCTCGTTATAGAATTACTTCCCCCTAGACAAAAAGAAGCCTTATATTTGCGCTTTCAGCTTGAAATGTCGTATGAAGAGATATCCGATATGCTCAGTATGAACTATCAATCTACACGAAACCTTATTCATCGAGCGATTAAGAATGTACGTTCTCATCTTGAATTCTCAATGTTTTTAATTCTGCTCACATAATTTAACTTTTGGGAGTGAGTACAAAATAAAACATCTCTTGTCTTGTTAGTGTGAGGGGAAATAGATGCTCCTTATTTGAACTATAAAATCAAAATACTAGAGATGAGACACGAGTCTAAACAATATCTAAAAAAACTGCTTAAGAACAAGAAGTTTCTTGGATGGATACTTTTTCCTTCTGAAGAATCTGATTTATACTGGCAAAATAAAATTGCAAACGAACCAGATCGAGCAGAAGATATTCAATCTCTAAAAAAAATAATAGAAAGCTTGGAGGTCAAAGAGCCTTCATTGACAGAGCAGGATAAAAATGAAATTTGGGACGAAATTCAAAGTTCTACAATTCATAAAAATAGGACAACATCTCGTTTGAGACTTTTCTGGGTTTCCTCAGCTGCATCAGTTGCAATTCTAGTTGTAGGCTATCTCTTTTTTAGTTTGCAGAATACAGATTCGGGAATTAACTATGAATCATACATTACTGAGACCATTGACAAAAAAACAACAGAGATAGAACTGGTTCTTGCTGGAGATAAAGTAATTAGTTTGGAAGAAGACTCTGTGAATTTGGTTTATGATGAAAATGGTAGTGTATCTGTTAATGCTAGTCAGTTGAATGAAGAACAAGCATCAGAGATAAATCAATTGACTGTTCCCTATGGTAAGAGTTCAACAATCGTTTTAAGCGATGGTAGTAAAGTTTATATAAACTCAGGTAGTAAATTACTTTATCCTGCAGCCTTTGAAAAGAACAAACGAGAAATATATGTAGATGGCGAGGTCTTCTTGGAAGTGACCAAGGATAAGAATAGACCCTTTATTGTTAAAACATCTCAGTTAGAAGTAAATGTATTAGGGACAAGTTTTAATGTCAAAGCTTATAACAATGCAACAGAAGAGCAATCAATAGTTTTGGTAGAAGGTGCAGTTGCAGTGAATAGTAAAGACTCCAGGAAAAAACATAGCCTAACACCTAATCAAATGTTTAGGTACAATAAAGAGAATAATGTAACTACTGTAGAATCAGTAGATGCTACAAACTATATAGCATGGATTCATGGTTACATCTTATGCGAAAAAACTCCTATAGATGAGATATTGCTGAAGTTGGAGAGATACTATGATATCGATATTAGCTATGATGCTTCGGCAATGAAGAATATAAGAGCCACAGGGAAACTTGACCTCAAAACGGGTATTGATGATGTGTTGGCTTATATAGCAATGATTGCGCCTATTCATTACAGTCTCGAAAATGAGAAATATATTATAAAAAGAATAAATAAATAACTTATAAAATAATAAGCCTATAAGATAAAGACGTATTCACACAAGAATCAATAAAAGATGGGAAATATTGGTACTATTCCCCATCACAACGATTTTGATTAATCAAGCGAAAATTAAATATTTAACTTAATTAGTTTAACCTAAATCATTACAAATATATGAAAAAACATATTATGAAGTGCAGTTTGCCCAGCGAATTGCAGAAATGCTTCCGTATAATGAAAATAAGCACATTTTTACTGTTTCTATGCATCAATATTATTGCATCGAATTCTACTTTTAGTCAAACCAGCGTAATTTCTATAAGTGCTCATAATAAGACACTAAAGGAAGTATTAACTGAGATTGAGCAAAGTAGCGAGTATATTTTTATTTTTAATGACCAACAAGTCAACTTGAATAAAAAAATAAGTGTGTCTATGCAAGACGAGTCTCTAGACAAAGTGTTAACATCAGTTTTAGACTCGGAATCTCTAGATTATAAGGTGTCTGGACGCCAAATAGTATTATTTCAAAAAGCAAATTCCGAAAAAGAAGTTGTGAAAGAGGCTAGTACTCCTAAGAAACCCATAACAGGAAAGGTTGTTGATGCTTTAGGAGATCCTATCATTGGAGTCTCTGTTGTAGAGAAAGGCACAACAAATGGTAGTATGACGGATATTGATGGAAATTTCAAATTGACTGTGTCAGAAAATGCTCAGTTGCAAATCTCCTATATTGGATATCAAGGGCAAACTATTTCTGTTCAGAATAAAACTGAATTCAATGTCACACTAACTGAAGATCCTCTATTACTAGATGAAGTTGTGGTTACGGCTTTAGGTATAGAGAGAAGCAAAAAGTCTCTAGGGTATGCTCTTCAGGAAGTAAAAGGGAGTGACTTGATAGAAACTCGTGATGCAAATATTGCTAACTCTTTAGCTGGTAAGATTGCAGGTCTTGATATTCGTCAATCTCCATCAGGTGCAGGAGGTTCTAGTAGAATTGTTCTCCGTGGAAATAGTTCATTGACAGGGAATAATCAACCATTAATCGTTGTCGATGGTGTGCCAATTGATGGTAGTACAGGATCTGATAATGATGACCAATGGGGTGAGCAGCTTGTTGATAGAGGTTCAGGAATGGCTGATATTTCGCCTGATGATATAGAAAGTATGTCCGTGCTTAAGGGGCCAGCTGCGGCAGCACTTTATGGTTCACGTGCTGGTAATGGTGTGATTATGATTACGACTAAAACTGGTAAAGGGACCAAAGGCTTAGGCGTATCATACTCAATGAACTTGACTATCGATAAACTAATGCGTACTCCTAAATATCAAAATGAGTATGGACAAGGATCACAAGGAAAGATTAATGTAAGCAAAGATTTTGGTCGTTATAGTTGGGGTGCTCCTATTAATAACCAGACATATACAGACTATGTAGGTCGAGAATTGAAATATGAAGCTGGAGGAGCAGATGTCGAAGATTTTTTGAGAACAGGTAATACTTGGACAAATAGTGTTGATATAACCAATGCCACAGATAAAAACACTGTTCGTTTTGGACTTACTCACCTAAGAAATAAAGGAGTAGTGGCAAACAATGATTTCAAAAGAACATCAGCTACATTGCGTGCGACTTCACAACTATCTAAGCAGTTGTCTGTGGACGCAAAAGGAACATTTACACATCAGAATACTGATAATATGTTGAGACTTGGAGGGAACCATGACAACATATTTCAACAATTCTTGGTGATGCCACGATCTGTAAATTTAAATAATCTACAATTAGGTGATGATGGATATCACGCTACTTACAATAAGATAGTTAATCCATATGCTTGGCCTGCAGGCACAAGAATAATGTCAGAGGATAGCCCTGTCAATACGACTAGAGAGCCAGTTAGCTACGTATATCCTATGTCTGGAAATACTGCCAACCCATATTTCTCAGCATATAATAACACGACGAACAATAGAAGAAACCGTTTTATTGGATTTGCTTCTGCAAAATACGAATTTACAGATTGGTTGAATCTTCAAGA
>JASLEN010000129.1 GCA_030151105.1 Dysgonomonas sp. | reverse complement strand
CTATAAATGTAGATGTTATTCGTGCAGCTATTTCTCGCTTCGCTCTTCGTGAAGCTACATGGCGAAAATATCATGATATTGGTGACTACAACAAATATCTAGATGAGTGTGTACGTGTTTCGGAGTTATTGATAACTAGTTATCCTACTCTTTATTTTGGAACAGATGGACAACCTGCGGCAGGATATGGCGAGATGTGGCTTACTGAAGATTTAGCAAATATACCAGGAATAATCCTCTACAAGTCACATGTAGCCAATCTCACACCACATGGGGCTAGTTATTTGGAACATACATCGGCACACTATGTAGAAATGAATCAAAAAACAGTAGATCTATATTTAATGAAAAATGGAAAGCCCATTTTCAATAACAATTCTGATTTTCATGGCAATAAAGATATGTATGCCACATTTCGCAATCGTGACCCGCGTCTATATCACACTGTCATTCCGCCTTATAAAGTTAAAGCTGGCAAGGGAGACTACCCAACATGGTCATATACAGATAGTCCAGCCGATCGCGAATACATAGATATTATGGGAGCTAATACTACAGCGAGCAATCCAGGTGAAGGTATGAAGCGATTACCTGGTCAAAACTGGAGCGCATCTTTAGTTCCTCAAATTCCGAGATTGGGTACAGGTGCTTATGTCACTTGTCGCTCGGGATACTATGTATGGAAAAACTGGAGTAACTGGGAAACCAGTTTTAATAATGGAAATCTGAATACTTCAGACAAGCCTATTTTCAAAATAGAGGAAGTATTGTTAAATATGGCTGAAGCAAAGTTTGAACTTGGAAAATTTGATCAGACAGTAGCTAATAACACAATTAACAAGCTTCGAGACAGAGCAGAAGTTGCCCATATGACTATTGCTGATATTAATGACAGTTTCGATCCTAATAGAGGGAAATATTATCCAGAAGGAAATAATACAGGAATCTATGTAGATCCTGTGCTATGGGAAATCCGTCGTGAGCGTATAATAGAGCTTATGGGTGAAGGCTTTGGGTTCTATGATATTCGTAGATGGAGAATGGCGCCTTGGTTTTTGAATGAGGCTGCTACTGGAATATGGATGACTAAGGAACAAGCAAAAGCGAATAACATGACCCTTTACAATCCTTCTACGGGCTATTCTGATGGAGTAAATGGAGCTATGACTGAAGGAAATCTTTATTTATTCAACAATCCTATGAAAGAAGGAAAAGGATGGCTCGAAAAATATTATCTATATCAAGTGCCTACTACAGAGATTCGTCTCAATCCGAATCTAACACAAAATCCAGGTTGGTAAATTGATCAAATATGAGACTGCTGTAATGAAGTAAATACTCTCGCAGCAGTCTCTTTTTTCAAAGAAACTACTATGAAAAAATTTAACAGAATAGAATTCGTCGCAAGCTGTTTTCTAGGAGTGTTTATATTACAACCTCAAAATATACTCACTCAAAACACACTTAAACCCAACATAGTATTTATTTTAGCTGATGATTTGGGTTGGACAGACTTGGGTATTATGGGGAGTGATTATTATGAGACTCCCAATATTGATTCTTTGGCTAGACAGGGCATCCTATTTGATAATGCCTATGCAGCGGCAGCCAACTCAGCACCAAGCAGAGCTTGTATTATGAGTGGATTATACACCCCGCGCCATGGTGTATTCACTGTTAGTCCATCCGAACGTGGAGACAAGACAAAGCGAAAACTAGTTCCAATAACCAATACGGATGATCTCAAGACTGAATTTGTAACAATTGCAGAGATGTTGCAGCAGCAAGGCTATCAGTGTGCCAGTATTGGGAAATGGCATTTAGGAGATGACACTGAAATGACAGGACCTCTATCTCAAGGATTCTCTCTTAATGTGGGTGGAAGAAGAGAAGGTACGCCTTACTCCTATTTCTATCCCTATTGTGCTGGTGGCAAGTGTTTATACAATTTAGAAGAAGGAAAAGAGGGTGAATACCTTACAGAACGCTTAACGACAGAAGCAATCTCGTTTATAAAGAACAATGCCGAAAAACCCTTCTTCCTCTATCTATCTCATCATGCTGTACACACTCCTTTGCAAGCTCCAGACTCTTTGATTGCCAAATATAAGAATAAAGAAAAAGGGAGATATCATACCAATGCAATCTATGCAGCAATGATAGCAGCACTAGATACAAGCACTGGAAGAATTTGCCAAACAATAGAAGACTTGGGTTTATCTGACAACACTATTATCGTTTTCTACTCCGACAATGGAGGTTCTGTGCCCATTACAAGCAACAATCCTCTAAAGGGAGGAAAAGGGATGCCATATGAAGGAGGAACAAGGGTGCCATTCATAATGAAGTGGAAAGGAGTATTAGAAAAGGGAGTTCGCTCATCAATACCAATTACTGGTGTTGATTTTTTCCCTACATTTGCTGCTGTTAGTGGAGCTTTTACTCCACAGTATTTGGATGGTAGGAATATATTTGATTTATTGGACTCTCCAAATGTTGATCGAGATATATTTTGGCATTTTCCTGCCTATTTAGAATCATACGGAGACGGAGGTAAACATTTTAGAGCCAAACCTTATTCTTCAATACGATCGGGAAACTTTAAGTTGATATTAAACTATGAAGACAATTCGACAGAACTCTATAATCTAGAAGAAGACTTAGGAGAAACAACTAACATATCACTCAAAGAGCCTTTGAAAACGCAAGAATTATTGCACAAACTGAGAGTTTGGATTGCAGAGACCAAAGCTCCTATTCCAACAAAAAAGAATCAATATTATATCAAGTAACTAAAAGATAATTCGACAATATAGAACCCTATCATGAAAAGAAAACAAATATCACTACTATGCGGAGGTATCATTGCCTCATCACTAGCTCTACAAGCCGAAGGAGACAAAAACCTAAATAAGCCCAACATCATTTACATCATGTGTGATGATATGGGATATGGCGATCTTGGCTGTTATGGACAGAAGTATATCAGAACTCCCCATCTCGACAAAATGGCTGCAGAAGGTATGCGGTTCACTCAAGCCTACTCAGGTAGCCCAGTAAGTGCTCCTTCAAGGGCATCCCTCATGACAGGGCAACATACAGGACACTGCGAAGTGAGGGGTAACAAGGAATATTGGAACAATAAAGACACTGTGATGTATGGCAACAACATAGACCATGCAGTGGTTGGGCAACATCCCTACGATCCCAATCACATTATTCTGCCCGAAATAATGAAAGATAATGGCTATACTACTGGCATGTTTGGCAAGTGGGCTGGTGGCTATGAGGGTTCTGTTTCTACTCCTGACAAAAGGGGCATAGATGAATACTATGGATTTATTTGCCAATTTCAAGCGCATCTTTATTACCCTAACTTTCTTAATCGATATAGCAAAAAACAAGGTGATAAAGAAGTGATACGTGTGATAATGGAAGAAAATATTAAGTACCCAATGTATGGAGAAGGCTACGAAAAACGTCCACAGTATTCAGCCGATTTAATACATCAGCAAGCTATGCAATGGATAGACGATCAAAATGAGGATAAACCCTTCTTTGGAATATTTACCTACACGCTTCCTCATGCAGAATTAGCTCAGCCTCAAGACTCTATTTTGTTAGAGTATAAAAATAAATTTTTCCATGATAAGACGTGGGGAGGAAGTGAAGGCTCTAGGTATAATCCTTCAACACATACACATGCTCAGTTTGCAGCCATGGTAACACGCCTAGATAGTTATGTAGGCGAAATTTTCGAAAAGTTAAAAGAGAAAGGCTTGGATGAAAACACACTTGTCGTTTTCACTAGCGATAATGGACCACACGAAGAAGGTGGAGCCGATCCTGAGTTTTTTGGGAGAGATGGCAAGCTACGTGGTCTGAAACGACAATGTCACGAAGGAGGAATACGTGTACCGTTTATTGTAAGATGGCCAAACAAAGTAATTGCCAACTCAGTAAATGACCATCAACTCGCATTTTACGACGTAATGCCTACATTTAGCGAGTTGGCTGGAGTGAAAAATTATCAGAAAAAATATGCCAATAAGAAAGTCGAAGTTGACTATTTTGATGGCATATCTTTTGCTCCAACTCTATTGGGAGATAACAACCAGCAGAAACATGAGTTTCTCTATTGGGAATTTAACGAAACCAATCAGATAGCGGTGCGTATGCAAGACTGGAAATTGATTGTAAAAAAAGGAATTCCATCTCTATACAATTTGGGAACAGATATCCATGAGGATAAAGATATTGCAGCTGAGAATCCAGAAATAGTGAAACAAATGGTTGATATTATTAGACGAGAACATACTCCTAATCCTCATTTCAGTGTTACTTTACCTGAATAAAAAGAGTTTTCTTTCTCTAAGACCATAGATAAATACATAAAAAACAAGAGCAGAAGTATATACTCCTGCTCTTACTTTATAATAATATTAGTGACTATTTTTTTAGAGTCTCTTGCTCCATATGGATTGTCTTAATAATATTTTCTCCAATACCAATAGTATAACCTTGGTGGGAATAAATCACTCCACCATTAGTATTGATATATAGAACCAATGGGAAATTATTGGTAAAGTCTATTTGCAACGCTGACGCAGCTGCATTAAGTATCTGACGACTTTGATCTGTTGCCCAAACAGCTTTTGCTGGCAACCCAGGAAATGCTGAGGCATCAAATGCTGTACTCTTCTTGTCATCAGGAACAATAAACACGACTCCTCCACCCCACTCGTCAAGCTCTTTGCTAACTGCTGGCAAGTCTTGAAGGATATGTTTAGTTGGTTCTTTATCAGGATCAGAGAATACAACAACCACACCTTTGCCATACATTTGCTCTTTCATTGTTGACTTGGTTCCGTTGTCTAATTCTATAATTGTATTAGGATCAACAATACCTTGTACTTGGATCAAACCTTCTGGTTTTGGCATCAAAATATTCTCAGTTATAGTTTTTCCTTCTCCTACTTCAAAAAACTTGTTCAAAACCGTAACTGAACCATCGTTTGCTCTACTACCTATTGTCAATCTATAATACCCTGCATCTACAGTTACCGCACCTGGTAGTTTTTTCAGACTCGCCTCACCATAATAATCCAATGTCGAATAATGATTTTTGTCAAAACGACCAATTGTATAATGAGATGAATAGGCAGGACTAATGACATTCGATTTATCAGATACAAAATTCACTTTTCCTTTGGGTAGTTCCTCTTGTAAGGCTTCAAACAAAACGTCTTTCCATTGTCCATCATAATATTGAGGTCTTCCCGTAGCAGCTTCGATACGAGATGCAATACCAAATGAACGACATAAAGCCACGAAATAGATGTTGCGTGAGCGCTTATCTGCTAATTGCATTTCATAAACTCCACGAGGAGAAACTGGACAATTGTAATAGTTTTCGCTATCTGTTACCTTCACTGTTGATTTTACATAATCTATAAGCAGAGTCGGATTATCTTGATATTTTGCTATGTCTTCTTTACTAAATTGAGATTGGAAGAATGTTCTCCAAGGTCGCACTAGTTCATAAGCAATGTGCGCAGCATAAATATAGTCAACATACATAGACTCTGGTGTTCCCTTCTTGAAACCAACCTTGTTCGCATTTTGAAAATGGTTATTCAAATAATCTTTGGGAGTATCACGCAGTTCTTTTTCTACAAAAGTTTCGAGGAAAGACAAAACTTTTTTGTCCTCTTTATTCTCAACCATAAATTGTGATACATCTTTCCAATTCCCTTGAGACAAACTCAATAATTTCCAGACTTTATCAGCATCCAATTTATTATCCTTTGCCAACTTACGAGCATCACCCTCCGATATAAAAGTGGACATATAAGCATTGCGTATAGAATCTTCTTTAGCTAGCAAAGCTGCATTTTGAGCAATTTGTTCTGCCGTCAGCTCCTTCACAGGTCTAGCCTTAGGCACTTCCATCACAAACTGATCTTCCTTATTGAGAGGAATATCATGACCTAAAATAATTACATTTTCCACATCTGCTTGCTTCACCTGCTTGTATCCAAAGAGATTATCCTTTTCCGCCCAAACGAGTATATCACCTTCTTTGTTGGTTGTTAACTCCACGACACCAGCTTTATCAGTAGCAATGGTAGCAATAGGTGAAAATTCGGCATAATTATAGACTTCAAACTTCACAGTTGCGCCTTCAACAGGCTCTTTTGTTTCTGGATCAAGCACTTTCACTGAGAACTTTCTTGTATCAGCATAAGTATCAAGTACATTTATAACAGAGTAAAGAGTTTCATCAACAGTTTTGTCCTCTATGCCTTTATACACGCCAAACACATTGGTATGAACCATCATTGCTCGCATAGCAGGCCCTGTAAACCATGCCACATCTAGCTCTGGCTCAGGTTCACTAGCGCCAATATAGCGCCACTTGCCATCTACCCAAGCTTCTACCCAAGCATGATTATCATCCGAGTGTACCCAGCGTGGAGTATAGCATTGACGAGCAGGAATTCCAACAGCACGCAGAGCCATTGTAGTGAATGTAGATTGTTCTCCACAACGTCCCCACGAAGTTTTCATCAATTGCAAAGGCGATGATGTACGACGATCGGTAGCACGATAAGTAATTTTTTCGTGACACCAGTGATTGACCTCCAAAACAGCCTCTTCCATAGATAGACCTTTTACTCGATCTTTCAGTTCATCAAAGAAAACATCTCGTGCCTCGTCCAAATTTTCATTATTTACACGATATACCAAAACAAAATGTCTGAACAACTCGTCTGGCACTTTATTTCCCCAATCAAAATAGTCTCTAGCTTTAAAAGCTCCTCTTACTTGATTCAGAAAATATTCTCCATCGTAGTCAGCCATATCCGAAAGTGGCATATAGGCAAATAGAAACTCGAGAGCTTCTTTCTCTTCTAACGTCACATCCTCTCTATCAAAGACAGAGAACAACTGCTCACTACGTGAAGCCGCTAACGATTTTCTTGTTTCAAACTGCTGATGTACCTCTGCTCTATAGTCTTTATCCTTCAAGAAATGTTTATCTGAAGAATCGCAAGAACACAGCATGAATACGATTGAAACTATTATAATTAGGGGGGTAAATAATTTACTCATAGGTTCCCTCTCTCTTTATTTTTTTATTTTACTTCTCTACCTTCAATGTCCAAGCAATATTACTAGGCATTTCTGAATACTTCACACTGCTCATGTCCACAATCAGTTTGTCTCCCTCTTGTTTCCATGGCAATAATCCTTCACGCCCAAGTAAACTTACTTTCGTATTTTCATTCGTTCCATCAATACTCAACACACATTTATCGTCAGCCCATTCCAACAGAATAGCATAGATATTATTATCTTTTTGAGTATAAGCAATGTAATCTTGCTTAGACGAATAAGTTGCTTTCAATCCATGTGCTGCATCTTTTGCTTCACTTACATAAAAAGCAGACTGAGGAATAACCTCTTGCTTTTGTGACTTAGACTCCCAACTCAATACTGCTGTTGCATTTAGTTTGTCCTCATAGTACTCTACACGTATTGGATATTTCTTCCCTTTTTTCAGACTCACCTTATTGGTTAGCGTCTTAGAGGTCTGAGCACCTTCAACAAAACTTTCTACACCTTCAGCTTTATTTCCCCAGTTTTCGATAATCAATTTTGAATCTATCCAAACACGAATTCCATCGTCAGCTTCTGCAGAGAAAATATAAGTTTCATCAAATTGAGGAACAATATATCCATTCCATTCTCCTGTAAAATCATCAACTCTGATCTCAGGATCTGGTGAGTTTCGCACCCATCTAAAGTTGATATTAGGGTCGATACGGTTTATTGAAAAATCTTTTTCTTCAGTATGAATTCTTGTGTAAGCCGTTGTTTCGTAAATAGCTTCACCATTTATCTTCAACCACTCTCCTAGAGCTAACAAACGTTCTTGCTGCAACAATGGAATTTGTCCATCTCCCGCAGGTCCTACATTTATTGTCAGCCCACCACCATTAGCAACCAAAACTGCAAAATGATGTATTAGGTGTTTTGCTGTCATATAATTAGAAAGAGGTTCGTTACGATTGAGTCCAAACGAACGCCCCAATCCTCTAACCTCAGCCCATGGACGATCAGTCATGGTGATGCCAGCACTATACTCTGGAGTTATGAAACCATGTTTTGACCCATGTCCCCAACGATCATTCACGATAGCCTTATCTCCAACAGTATTATAATACCAAGAAATCAGTTCTCTAGCGTGCCACTGTTCAGCAGTATTCCACCATTCTCCATCCGTAAACAATACGGTTGGTTTATATGTAGAAATCAACTCTTTGAACTGTGGTATCATGTGCTGATCAACATATTTTGCAATAGAATCATTATCATCTATTTCCCAATAGTGCAATGAGTTTGACCATTCTGGCAGTGAGTAATACAATCCCATTTCTAGTCCTGCATCTTTTACTGCTGTAGTCAAGTCTCCTACTAAGTCACGCTTAGGACCAGTTTCTACACTATTCCAATCGGGTGAATATTTGCTTGGCCACAATGCGTAGCCATCATGATGCTTAGACGTGAAAATAACATATTTAGCCCCAGCATCTTTGAATAGTTGTGCCCACTCTTGCGGATCATACAACTCAGCCTTGAACATTGGACGAAAATCTTTGTACTCAAAATCTTCTCCATATACTGATTTTGCAAAATCAACAGCTTGAGATTTTCCATCTCTCCACCCTTTGTATGACCATTCAGCATAGCCTTCCTTGTGAGTCCAAGAGGGAACGGAATATAATCCCCAGTGAATAAAAATTCCTAGTTTGGCTTGTCCAAACCATTCAGGATATCCTCTCTCTTCAATAGACTCCCAAGTGGAATCGACTTTTTTAGCTTGAGCAAAACTGCTCAAGCTAAAAGAGAAGACAACTATTCCTAATAATATTTTTTTGATCATAATAACCTTTCAGTTCTTAATCTATTGTTATTTCATCGATAAATAAATATGCATTCTTGCCAGCACCTGTGTGCCATGATGGAATTTTATTTGTCTTTTCCATCACAATTCTCACATAACGAGATTTTTGTGTTGGGAAGCTAATTTCTTTAGTTTCTACAAATTCTTTATAGCTATCTACTTCGGCAAATGCTTGTTTAGCTACTTCTTTGAATGTTTTACCATCATCAGATGTTAGAATTTTAAATCCTTTGAGACCAAATATCCAGTCACCTGTGCATACATAAGTTCCAACTTTTACAGACGAAAACTCTGTAGCTTCTTTAAAATCAATTGTAGCTTCTAAATCTTTGTCATAGAATCCAATCCAAGTACCATCTTTGTAGTTCTTAGCATTTCCTTTGTTAACATCAACCAAAGCGATTGCACCATTGAATGCATAAGTTCCACTAGGATTGTAATTTAATGTTATTGGCTTAAGGGATGCTTTAGACAAAACAAAATCGTTACTATACTTGAATGTATGTTTTCCTCCTCTAAATACTTCTGCTCTTAC
>JASLEN010000128.1 GCA_030151105.1 Dysgonomonas sp. | reverse complement strand
GTGAATGTTCCGTAGTTGCTATTTAATAATTGTACAGTAACTGCTTCAAGTGGTCTGTTGTTTTCATCAACAATTTTTCCAGAAACCGATACCATCCTATGTTTAGGTCTGGCGTATGTAGAGGTAGATATTATTAATAGGAATAGAATGCTGATAGTTAAATGTTTATACATTTGTCTTTTTGAAATATATTATTGTTTTTGATTGATGTGACAATCTGCTCACCACTAATGGTGTTATTGTGTACAAATGTAAGGGTAAGCTAGTGAGCTAACAATCGCTTAAAATAAGTAAAAAAAGAGTTTGATGTCGCTATTTGTGGTGAGTGGCTAAATTTGAATGTATGATCAATATTTGTATGGATACTGCTATATGTTCTAAATACAGTTTGTGGTCTTTTAGAGTAATTAATTATAATTCGTAAATATTAATGCTTACCTTTGCGCCTGATTTTGGTGTCACAATTCTTGATACAGAAAAGTGATGAAAAGGGAATCAGGTGCAAATCCTGAACAGACCCGCTGCTGTAAGCTCCACCAATAGTCTTTGAACAAAACTCAAAAACCACTGTTCTGTTGTAGAATGGGAAGGACGTTTCAAAGATGGAGTAAGTCAGAAGACCTGCCAAGATAGTTTTAAAAGTTTATAAGCTTTCGGGAAATAAGGCTGAAGAACAGAAAAAATTACTGTGGTGTGTTTTTTGCATCTATATTAATTCTTTTCATAATCTTCATTTTCGTAATTTATTTTCTTCGAGCTGATTGATGTGTTAAAAATCATTTAGCAGGATGAGTCGTTTTTACTCCTTTTTGAAATCAGTGTGCCTCTATTGTGAGAATAGAGGAGTGCATCCTTTCTATGATTCTTTAATCCCATGTGCCTTTAACTTTGGTACTGGTTCGTACATCTGTCCTTTTCGAATCTCAAAATTCAACTATCATAATATTTACTCATACTTAAACAATGAAGAAGATTCTTTTTGCTGACTGTCCAATGACACAGCACTATAATGCACTTGAAAGTACTTTAATTATGTATCCTAACTTTTCAGTATCCGCAGCTTTTAGATGTGGAGCAGTAGATAATATTTATTTAATCTAAAAAGGTACATAATCTAATGTTTAAAAGAATATTATCTAATGTTCACAAAATACTAGGGGTTGCTCTAAGTGTTTTGTTCTTAATGTGGTTCTTGTCTGGCTTTGTGATGATATTTCATGGATTCCCAAAAGTTACAATACAAGATCGGTTAGAGAAACAGCAGACCCTAAGTCCCAATCTCCCAGATGCAGAATGTCTAGGTCGTCTTTTTATAGATACGATGAAAGTTAGTTCTCTAGCTTTAGACATGCATCTAGATAGACCTGTCTTTAGTGTACAGAACAAATCCATGTCCAATAGGATATATGCTGACTCCTTGACGCCAGTAGAAAAGTTAGAGTCAGAAGATATCCAACAGTTGGTCAAACAATGGAATACATCATCCGTGGAGAAAGTTGATACTCTCTGGGAATCTGATCAATGGCTGATGCCTCGAAAACTAACAAAAGATGCCCCTGTCTATAAATATAGTTTTGCAGATGAGCAAAGTCACGAGTTGTATATATCATCTGTAAGTGGGTCTGTATTACAATATACCAACCGAGAAGAGCGAATATGGGCATGGCTTGGAGTCATACCTCATTGGGTGTATTTCACACCTCTCCGACAAAATCAACCCGTTTGGATAGAGTTTGTGAAATGGACATCAGGCATTAGTTGCATCATGTGCCTGTCAGGAATGATTCTAGCCATACGTCTATTGTGGAGATCTCGAAAGAAAGGTTTTAAATGTCCTTATAAAAAACGTTGGTATCGTTGGCATTATATTAGTGGACTAATATTTGGAGTGTTTGCCATAACTTTTGCTTTCAGTGGTCTGATGTCATTGACTAGTTTGCCCGATTGGTTGAAGAAGAAACCTAAGAATAAGGTTGAAAATACACAATCCATGAGAGGAAGTATGAGAGGAGCTTCAGCTATAAATCTTAATGAATTCAAACTCGACTATCGTTTGCTCATCTCAGAATTCGAAGATGTGAAATCGCTAGAATGGGCTACTTATCAAGGAAAACCTTATTACAAGGTGGCTACATTAAATGATCAGTTAAATATAGCTGCATCAGATAGTCTCAATATTCGCCCGTTTGTTTTGACAGAGAGTGTGATACACGAAGGGATTAAGCAAATTTATGGAGATTCTATATCATACACAGTCGATTTAATAACAGAACATGACGAGCAATACTATGATCGTAGAAAGCGTAAAGCCCCATTGCCAGCCTATAGAGTGATAGTGCATGATGAGTTAAATACTCGACATTATTATTCTCTCGAAACACTAAGCCAACAACGATATGACGACAATAGTAGAGTACAGGGTGTCTTGTATGGCGGTTTACATAGTTTCAATTTTAAATTCTTGATGGATCGTCCATGGTTGTGGAACATCATCATGTTTAGCACCATGATTGGAGGAACATTTCTCTCCCTCACAGGGCTAGTCTTGAGTTTTAAATGGATAAATAGAAAAAGAAGAAAACTTTTAAATAAGATAATTAAAAACAAAGTATGAAAAAAGCAGTATTTCTGTTAGCTATGATTCTATCCTTTCAGGTAGGTCTGGCTCAGAAAAAGAACATGACAGATTCAATTGTAGCACTGTCAGATGTAGAAATTGTAGCTACTCCAAAGAAGAAAGTTGATTTGATTGGGCTAGATGTTCCTCTCAACTATTTGCCTATTACAGTAACCAAGTTGAATAGTGTGACGTTAGAACGCAAGAATATTGTAAACCTTGAGGATGCCGTTCGTTTTCTTCCAGGTGTAACAGTAACAGACCAACTAGGGGCTTTTCAGCGTTATTCTATCCGTGGCACATCTGATGCTGTTATTGCCATCAATGGTGTACGTGATGAGCGTAGCTTGCTCAATAACGTCCCTTTTGATGACCTGTCTTCTGTAGAGTCTATTGAGGTAATAAAAGGTCCTGCTTCAATTTTGAGCGGACACTCTGTAATGGGAGGTGTAATTAATATAATTCAGAAGCGACCTACAGATGAGTTTAGTGCAAACGCAAAACTTTCTTACGGTAGCTGGAATGTCAAACAATCTACAATAGGATTTGGAGGAAAACTCTATGGTCCTGTAAATTATAGAGCTCATGTCTTTTATTCCACTGGCGATGGCTATCGCGATGTAGGAGCCGAACGATTTTCGGGTTTGTTTACCCTAGGTTCTGAGATAGGAAAGGATGGCTATTTGGAAGGTAATGTAAGTTTCAATAATGATGATTTCAGAACTGAAATTGGTTCTGCTCCTCTTATGCCTGGTGATATCTACAATGCTAATAATAATCAGAAGTTTGCTAGTGCAAATGCTTTCAACCCTCTTGCAAACTATCGTACTACTTATGGCGACAATGCTAATAATCAGATGCGTGTAAGAAATATTGATCTATCTCTGAAATATACGCACAAGCTAACGGATTGGCTACATCTAAGAGAACAATTCAGTTACAATCATAGAGACCTAGATTATAGTGCTGTCGAAAATATGAAGTATAGAACAAGTACTGATCCTATTTATGATTGGTATTATACTACTGCCAAAGGTGTGAAAACATATATTGAACTTGATTCTTTACAATCTGGTAGTCCATTGTGTTTCAATCCAGATAGTAGGAGCTTTGCTAACACATTAGAATTTACAGGGAAATATGATTTTGGAGCTATTAACAATAGCTATTCTGTTGGATGGGCATACTCGTACTTCGACTATACTCAATATAATGGATATAATAAAGGTGATGTATGGGGTCCTGGAGTAAATCAGATGCTGCCAGTTGTTGATCCTCATACAATTCGTGACTGGTGGGACAGCAAAGTTTCGGCAGCTAGTATCAGAAGATATGAAACTAATGGTATCTATCTACATGATGTGTTAGACATCAACGAACAATGGAAAGTTATGGTAGGTGGACGTTTAGATTTGTTCAATTACAGAACAGCTACAGCTACCATCGATGATGGAAGACAACATTATTATAATGAGAATAGAACAGAATGGAAAAAGGTTAAAACATCAGCTTTCACTTATCGTGCAGGGGCTGTTTATTTCCCAATTCCATCGCTATCGCTTTATGCTTCAGGAGCATCATTCTTTAAACCTAATATAACCACATACAACAAAAATGTGATTTACTTGGACAAAGATATGCATCGTTTCGATCCAGATGCTGATGGAGGACAAGTATTCCGTCCAGAGAAAGGACATCAGGCTGAGGTAGGACTTAGATATGAGCTGAATAATATGCTAGAGGTTAATGCTAGTGTTTTCTATATCAATAGATACAATACAGTGAAAAGTGTTGGCAAGATGAATGAGACAGAGGATGATGGAGTTGTTGAAAAAACTGTGATGGCACAGATCGGACGTTCAGCAAGTAAAGGCTTCGATATGGATATTACTTTCCGTCCACTTCCTACATTGCAGTTTACAGGAGGTTGGGGATGGTCAGACTATCGTATTCTTAAATCTAAGAGTGTTGACCCAAATGAATGGCCTGACTTTTCAGAGACTACTAATCTGCGTTTGACAGGAGCTCCTCGCACCACTTTCTTTATCTATGGAGACTATACTATCCCTAAAGGAGTATTGAAAGATTTGTCATTCCACTTGAGTGGAACTTATACAGATCGTGTGTATAGAAATATGGTAGAGAATACATATTTTCCATCTTACTTCATCGTAGATGCAGGGATGTATTATACCATAAACAAACAAGTGAAATTATCTCTTGTCGTTAATAATATCTTCGATAAAGAACATTTTGTAAAAACAACAACATTGGGCAAACCTGCCAATTTTATGGCTAGTGTGTCTTATACTTTTAAATAAACTTCACTTTATTTTCTAAATATTGGAAATGGGCAAGTAGCGATCAAGTCATTGCTTGTCCATTTCTTTTTTTGAGGAAAATGTCAAAAGAAGAAAAACTCTTGTAAGCCCTAGTTTAGACGTACTTGAGCGAATGTGTTATATGACATCTTTAATCTTATTTTTTAAATATTTTTTTATAGCAAATTATTCTTTACTTTTATACCCTTTGTATCCTATTTTGTAAGAAAGATCACATAGTGATACATTTTGATATGGTTAATTTTAAATTATAAAGCATGCACCTATTAAGACACTCCTTGTTTTTGCTACTTTGTTTCTTTTTTTCAACGATAGCCCTCTATTCACAAGATAAATTATTTGAGGAATATAAAAATCTATTCAACTCGCCAAAAGGCTACGTTGCTAGCTTTGCTTCAACGGCTCCTATAATAGACGGAAAAATTGACGAAGCGGAGTGGGAAAATGCAGAGTGGACTGATCTCTTTGTTGATATTGAAGGCGATTTGAAACCAATGCCGTATCATGAAACAAGAGCTAAAATAATGTGGGATAACGACTATCTATACATTGCTGCAAAGATGAACGAACCTCATGTGTGGGCTAAACTTACCAAGCGTGACGAAATTGTATTCTTTGACAATGATTTTGAGATCTTCTTAAACCCGAATAATACAACTCATCAATATTTTGAGATTGAGATAAATGCTCTCAACAATATATTTGATCTTTACATGAATAAACCTTACCGTGAAGGATCTGCTGCTTTATTTTCATGGGATAGTCAAGGAATGAAACATGCAGTGCACGTGGATGGAACATTAAACGATGCAACAGATGTTGACAAAGGATGGTCTGTAGAGTTCGCAATTCCGTGGCGAGCGCTCACTGTTGGTAACGAAGTGCATGTGCCAAAAGATGGTGAACTATGGAGAATGAACTTCTCTAGAGTGCAGTGGGATACCGAAATCATAGACGGTGATTATGTGAAATGCAAGGATGAGAAAGGTCAAGTGAAACCAGAAAACAACTGGGTGTGGTCGCCACAGGGCTTGATTGATATGCACAGACCTGAAAGATGGGGCTATTTGCAATTCTCAACAAATACAGATAGAGCTGATGTCCCTAAATTCGAGCGTCCATACGAAGAGAAAATGCGTGACTATCTATGGTTGATATACTATAAACAAAAAACATTTAGTGCAAAGCACAATCGCTATGCTAAAACACTAAAAGAGTTAGGGATTCCTGCTGAGGTGCAAGTTGAAAACGCAAATAATGTTTTGAGTCTAGAGGCTACATCATCGCTTTTTCTAGCTACTATAAAGAATAATAAAGTAACAATAAATATTAATAACGAAGGGTTGATATGGAAATGAGAATAGGTAAAGTAACTGCAATTGCTTTTGCACTTACAATCTTAGGCTTTCTTTTTGTGAGCTGTGATAGTGGCAACAAACAAGGTGCAGAAAGCAAAACAAACGAAAGTGGAGTGTTTGCTTTTGATAACAAGAATTACAAACATTGGGTGTGGATAGGACCTAATGAAGAAGATACTGATGCAGAGCTTGCAGAAAGATATAAGAAATATGCAGAAGCTGGAATTGTTGGCATATTCTTCGAGCGTGATAGCGAGCGTCATTTTAGAGCAGCAAAAGAGCAAGGTTTGGAAGCGCATCGTTGGTTGTGGATTATGAACAGAGGAGATATTCTTAAGGCTCATCCAGAATTGGCAGCTATAAGTCGTGATGGAAAATCAACAGCTACTAATGCTCCTTATGTAGATTATTATCGTTGGCTGTGCCCATCTCAATCTGAAGTTTTAGAACTTTTGAAGAAAGATGTACAATCTCAACTTGAAAAAGATTATATTGATGGTATCCATTTCGACTATATTCGTTATTCTGATGTGATCTTAGCATCCAATCTTTGGGATGTATATGGAATCACTCAGCTTGAGGAGCATGCTGAATACGATTTCTGCTATTGCGATTTGTGTAAGAAAAAGTTTAAAGAGCAATATGGACAAGATATTGATGCAATACAATATCCTCAAACATCTCTTTCTTGGAAAGATTTTAGATATAAATCGGTAAATAACATTGTTGCAAATCTTGTTGAGGTCGCTAAAAAGAACAATAAACCTACATCAGCAGCTGTATTCCCAACACCAGATGTAGCAAAGAAATTGGTGATGCAAGATTGGACAAACTGGTCTCTTGATGCTGTTTTCCCAATGATATATCATGGATTCTACAAAGAAGATGTGGCTTGGATTGGTTCTGCAGTGCAACAAGGTTTGAGAGGTCTTGATGGACGATTCCCTCTATATGCTGGAATCTATATGCCTGACTTCAAAAATATGGAAGAAGTAGAAGCTGGAGTTGAAACGGCATTAGCAAATGGAGCTGCAGGAGTTTCTGTTTTTGGAGATGTTAATGATGAGGTGTTGGCAATATTAAACAAACACAGAAAGAAGTAAATACTCTGGGATATAAAAACAACAACAATTAATAATATAAATAATTCTAAACCATGAAATTTGTAAAAATACTGTTGCTGCTATCATTAGCAACATTCTTTATGGCATGTAACAAAGAACAAACAACTGCTGACTATGCTATAATTCCTTTGCCCAAAGAGGTGAAGACACAAGCAGGAGATCCTTTTGTGTTGTCTAGTAGCACAAAAATAGTATATCCAGAAGGAAATACGGAGCTAAAACGTGTAGCAGATTTTCTAGCAGAGTATATCAAGTTTTCTACCGATGCTCAGCTAAGTGCAGTGGCTGGTGGTGCTACTGAAAGCAATGCAATTGTTTTGCTAGATAAACTAGAAGGCAATAATAAAGAGGCTTACAATCTGACGATTACTGATTCTCAAATCTCTATCAAAGGAGCTTCTCCAGCTGCAGTTTTCTATGGTGTGCAAACACTAAGAAAGTCTATTGATGCAGACTCTCAAGGTAAGGACATTAGTTTTCCTCAAGTGGTGATCACTGATCAACCTCGCTTTGGTTATAGAGGAATGATGCTTGACGTAGCTAGACATATGTTCCCTGTAGAGTTTGTGAAAGAGTATATCGATCTACTTGCTCTACATAATATGAACACTCTACATTGGCACATTACAGATGACCAAGGGTGGAGAATCGAAATTAAGAAATATCCAGAACTTACAATTAAAGGATCTCAACGTGCTCAAACTGTAATTGGTAAAAACACAGGAGAGTATGACGGAAAACCTTACGGCGGATTCTATACTCAAGAAGAAGCTAAAGAAATTGTAGCTTATGCTCAAGAGCGCTTTATTACTATCATCCCAGAAGTTGATCTTCCAGGTCATATGTTAGGAGCTCTTACTGCTTATCCTCATCTTGGTTGTACTGGTGGACCTTACGCAGTTGAGGGTACATGGGGTGTTTTTGATGATGTGCTTTGTGCAGGAAATGATGAAATATTCGTATTCTTGAAAGATGTGTTTACTGAAATAATGGAAATCTTCCCTTCTAAATATATTCATGTTGGAGGAGACGAGTGTCCTAAAACTAAATGGGAAAAATGTCCTAAATGCCAAGCTAAAATAAAGGCGCTAGGTCTTAAAGGAGATAAAGAACATACAAAAGAAGAAAGACTTCAAAGTTATGTTATTTCAGAAGTTGAGAAGTTTTTGCAAAGCAAAGGGCGTAACATTATTGGGTGGGATGAAATCTTAGAAGGTGGACTAGCTCCCAATGCAACAGTTATGTCGTGGAGAGGTGTTGAAGGTGGTATTGCTGCTGCAAAATTAGGACATGATGTAATCATGACTCCTACATCACATTTATACTTCGACTACTATCAAACTACAGATATTGACAATGCTCCATTTGGTATTGGTGGATATGTGCCTCTTGAAAAAGTGTACAGCTTCGAACCTATTCCTTCAGAATTGACTGCTGAGCAAAGCAAGCATATCTTAGGTGTGCAAGCAAACTTATGGACAGAGTATGTTAAGAGTGGCGATCATGTAGAATATATGGTTCTACCACGTATGGATGCACTTTCGGAAGTACAATGGGCAAATCCAGAACAAAAAAACTATGACGATTTTGTGAAACGCTTGATGAAAATGATCAAACATTATGATCGTAAAGGTTATAACTATGCGACCACTATCTTCGATATCAAAGCAGAACTAAATCCAAACTTCGAAAAAGGACAATTGGAAATTAAACTTTCTACAGTTGACAATGCAGATATACATTATACTTTAGATGGAACTGAACCGACTAAAGAAAGTCCAATCTATTCGGAGGTGATCTCAACTGACAAACCAGTTCAGGTTAGAGCAGAAGTATTTAGAGGAGGAAAACATACATTCAAGTATAGTAACGATTTTGTATTGTCTAAAGCATCCCTTAAGCCAATAACATTAAATTACAATCCTAGTGGAGCTTATGCATTCAATGGCGCAATTGCCTTGGTTGATGGAAACAAAGGAAACCCTAAGAATTACAAGGATGGTACTTGGATTGGATTCTATGACAAAGATGTAGAAGCTACAATTGATTTTAAAGAAGCTACAGAGTTTTCGTCAGTAAAAGTTGGAACTTATGTATGCACTGGAGACTGGATATTTGGTCTCAAAGGATTTAAAATTCTAACATCTGATGATGGTAAAACATTCAAAGAAGTAGCTAAACAAGCATTTGCCGAAGTAGATAGCTATAAAGAATTTGTAGAAACTAAAGAAATTAGTTTCCCTACACAAAAATCTCGTTATGTGAGAATTGTGATGGAAAAGACAAATAAAATTCCATCATGGCACACAGGTGCTGGCAAGAATGCATATTTATTTATCGATGAAATAACAATAGATTAAGAACTGAAAGGTTATTATGATCA
>JASLEN010000093.1 GCA_030151105.1 Dysgonomonas sp. | reverse complement strand
GTCTCATCAGAATCTATATCAGGTAGGTTAAGAGGATAATCCCAAAACTTGAAGCTATCTATTCCATTTGGACTTTCTGCTACAGCAAAGAAAGACTTACGATCAACGCCCTCCACTCTAGCTATCACCAAATACTTCCCTTCATGTTTGATAGCACCTGCATTGAATACTGAATTGATTCCAAAGCGCTCCATTAAAAAAGGATTGGTCTCAGGATTGAGGTCGTATCTCCAAAATAAAGGAGTGTGATTTCTTGTCAATATAGGATACTTAAAACGTTCATAAATCCCATTCCCTGGAACTATTTTCATATTGCAACGAGCAAGTAATTCCTCATATTCTGCTGTTATATCATTCAGTCTTTTGTTGTATTCCATTATAGATATTCTACATTAATTTAACTATTATAATAAGTTGTGTATTTTCTATAAAACAAAGCTATAACTTGGTATTTAGTAGCACAAGTATTATTCTAGCATTTCCCAATACTTTTTTCACCTTACTATATTTTATAGCATATCAAAAGACTCATTAATCCACCATCTGAGTAAAAACTTCTTTTTTTTCATTTGTTTCTATGTATTATATTAGCATCTTTGTATAATAACCTCCTAAATTTAACGAGATGAAGAACACAAGAGCAAACATAATGCTAGAAGACACGCCATTGACCGATGCTGATTGTCTTTCAGTATTCGTTCGTGTAAAAGAAGAATTCAATTTTCCTCTTCATATACATAATGAGTTTGAGCTAAATTTCATTCTCAATGCGCAAGGTGCACAGCGTATCGTAGGAGATAGTGTAGAAATCATTGACGATATGGAACTCACTTTCATAACGGGTTCGTCACTAGAACATGCTTGGCAAACACATCAATGTACAACAAAAGAGATTAAAGAAATAACAATACAATTCCATCCCGATATCATTGGTGATAATCTTCTTCGAAAGAATTCATTCCAACATATCAACAAATTATTGAGTGATGCCAAACTTGGAGTCACCTTTGGTAGAGAAACAATAAAGGCTATACAACCTAAGATAGAATATCTAGCTGAAAAGAGTACAGGGTTTGATGCCGTATTAACTCTATTAGATATATTACACGAGCTTTCTATGTCTCCCGACATTAGGATATTAGCAAGCAGAAGCTTTAGCACCCAAACGATAGACAGCAGAAGCCGAAGAATTGACAAGGTGTATGCATTCATTGAAAAGAACTATCAACAGACTATTAATCTAATAGATGTAGCAGAACTAGTTGGAATGTCAGAAGTTGGCTTTTGTCGATTTTTCAAACAACGTACAGGAAAAACTTTTATCGAATCGTTAAACGAAACTCGTCTTGCTCACGCTACATCATTACTAATTAATACTACCCAAACTGTATCTGAAATTTGTTTTGCTTCGGGTTATAATAATCTGTCAAATTTCAATCGGCTTTTCCTCAAGAGAAAAAAGTGTACACCAAGTGAACTCAGAGAAAAGTATACCAAAAACCGAATCGTTATTTAAGATATCATTACTATTTATAAGAATACAGAAGGGTTCAAAACTGAATTGATTTGCGAAAATCGATAACAGAGTACATTTATTGTATAAAAATCAAAGAAACTATTCAATATTCGAGTTACACTTTCGAAACAAAACACTCAACAAATATAATATACATATCCAAATATCGCACAAAAGTGCTTCTCAGACGCTCTGAGTGTTTCGAATTGTTTTTAAACATGTTTATATTTGTTTCGAAACATTTGCGATTGGTTTTATTTTACTTAAATTCGCATTTGTAACATAATGTATTTTGTTGCCCTTAAGAAGATCTATAAAATCCTTATATATAAAAACAATAACAAAATATACCCATGAAAGAATACATTCTAGCATTTGACGCAGGCACAACAAGTTCAAGAGCTATCGTTTTTGATAACGAAGGAAAAATTTGTTCGGTTGCTCAAAAAGAATTTACACAACTATTTCCCAAGAGTGGTTGGGTAGAACACGATCCTTTAGAAATTTGGGCATCTCAAGCTGCCGTGGCTGCCGAAGCCATTACAAAGATAGGGATAAATGGTAAAAACATTGCAGCTATTGGTATCACCAATCAGCGAGAGACAACTATTGTATGGGATAAGAATACAGGTATTCCTGTATATAATGCAATAGTTTGGCAAGATCGTAGAACTTCTGACTATTGTGATGAGCTGAAGCAACAAAGTGACTGCCGCAAGATGATTAAAGACAAAACTGGACTTGTGGTAGATGCATACTTTAGTGCAACTAAAGTGAAGTGGATACTAGACAATGTAGAAGGAGCAAGAGAACGTGCCGAAAAGGGAGAGCTTCTCTTTGGAACGGTGGATACTTGGTTAGTTTGGCAACTAACAAGAGGTGAAGTTCATGTTACGGATGTATCCAATGCCTCACGTACAATGCTATTCAACATCACAGATCTCAAATGGGACGAAGAGTTACTTGAGCTGTTTAATATTCCAGTTTGTATGCTCCCTGAAGTTAAAAGCTCTAGTGAGATATATGGACATACCAAAACTACCATTTTTGCCTCCAAAGTTCCTATCGGTGGAATTGCTGGCGATCAACAAGCTTCTTTGTTTGGACAAATGTGTATAGAACCAGGCATGATGAAAAACACATACGGCACAGGATGTTTCTTACTGATGAATGTAGGAGAAAAACCTGTATTCTCTAAGAATAACCTTATTACCACCATAGCTTGGAAGATAAATGACAAAGTAGTGTACGCACTCGAGGGAAGTATATTTATGGGAGGTGCTATCGTGCAATGGATGAGAGATGGCATGAAATTGATTGACTCTTCGAGTGAGATAGAGAAGTTGGCTCTACAAGTGCCCGACAATGGCGATGTATATTTCGTTCCTGCTCTTACGGGTCTTGGCGCTCCCTATTGGGATCAGTATGCTAGAGGAACAATTGTAGGCATTTCGAGAGGAACTACTGCTGGTCATATTGCACGTGCTTCGTTAGAAGGCATAGCTTATCAATCTATGGATGTAATCAATGCTATGATTTTGGATGCAGGCGTAGGGCTTAAAGAGCTTCGTGTAGATGGAGGAGCTTCTAAAAACAATCTGCTGATGCAATTTCAAGCCGACGTTTTGGGAGAAGATGTAATCCGTCCACAAGTTGTAGAAACAACCGCACTAGGAGCTGCCTATCTTGCAGGTCTAGCTGTAGGATTCTGGGAAGGAATTGATGATATAAAGAACCAATGGACTGCTGAGACAACTTTCGTACCTAATAAATCGGAAGATATGCAACTCTATAAACGTAAGTGGGCAGATGCCGTTTATAGATCACGATCGTGGATAAAGTAAGGGCTTAAGCATCAACTTAAGAATTGAATATAAAACAAATAGCCATGGAAAATCTAACAAATACTTTTCAGCCATATCTTTTCGAGTTTATAGGCACTGCAATAATGATACTACTAGGAACAGGAGTCTGTGCCAATGTCAACTTGACGAAAACTTTAGGAAATGCTTCGGGATGGGTAGTAATCACATTTGGATGGGGATTTGCTGTCTTCGTAGGGGCATATATTGCAGGACCATATTCAGGAGCACACCTTAATCCAGCTGTCACTATAGGCTTAGCTTTAGGAGGAAAGTTTACCTCAAATGCGGTTGTTATACTTGGCTATTTTATAGCTCAATTACTGGGAGCAATGGCTGGAGCACTTCTGATGTATGCTATGTATAAGCCCCACTTTGATGCAGAAGAAGATCAAGGAAAAAAACTAGGATCTTTCTGTACAGGTCCAGCAATAAAATACACAATCTCTAATGTATCAAGTGAAATAATAGGAACTTTTGTTCTTGTCTTAGGAATATTAATGGTGGGTGGAGCAGTGATTCCAGGTGCGCTTCCTGTTGCATTACTAATAGTTTCTATTGGTATGTCTCTAGGAGGAACTACGGGGTATGCTATTAATCCTGTTCGTGACCTTGGCCCTCGCATCATTCATGCCATTCTCCCTATCAAGAATAAACGTGACAGCAACTGGGGATATGCTTGGGTTCCGATTGTATGCCCTTGTGTAGGCTCTCTATTAGCTGGTTTAACATATTGTTTAATAAAATAATCATCTTTTTTTTATAATTGAAACGTTATATAAATTTAAAAATCTTAATGTTATGAAAAAGAAAATTTTTACTCATGTAATGTTAGTGACATTGCTTCTTCTATCAGTAAACCTATCTGCACAAACGTATAGATATATCCACGGATTCTCTAAAGAAGCAAACGATCGTATTGAAGCGTTCTTAAATACAACGCTAGTGAACAAAGAACGCAAAGTAGCAATATTTGACTGCGATGGAACACTGTTCAAACAAGCTCCATTCTATCTTGCTGACGAGGCTCTTTATGCTTATGCTAAAAAAACATATGATGGCAAAAAAGATGCTCTTTCGAAAGAAAAAATGGCAATCATAGACAACATGTTGCACGGAGACGACAATGTGGGAATGGGCTATGTGGAGGCTCGCGTTAAATTCTTTGCAGGTCTTAGCCCTGAAGAAATCTCTCAGATTGGAGCAGACTGCTATCATGAAAAATATGAAGGGATGTTCTATCCTGAGATGAAAGTTCTATTGGCTAATCTCGAAGCATATGGAATAGAGTCGTGGGTGCTTACAGGTTCTCCTGAGTTCTTGTATCAAAAATTTGTATCTGAAGAGTTAGGTATTCCTTTGAACAGAATTCTAGGTGTTAAATCTGTTGTTAGAGATGGAAAAACAACAGCAGAAACAGTACATCCTGTGACTCAAGATTGGGGAAAAACAGAAACTATCTATACAATGATCAAGGCTCGTCCTATCCTTGTGGCAGGAAACAGTAGAGGTGATATGGAAATGATGGACGAATCAGTAGGTTTGAAAATTATCGTAAATCCAGACCCAAACAAAGTTGAAACTAAACATGCTGGAAATATGACTGGTATGACAGTAAAACAATATTGGGACAAGGATCCAAACTGTCTTGAAGTTTCTTGTGAAGATATTCCTGTAGGCAACCACAAGTATGTAAGTGAAGAATGGGGTATCAAACCAAACAAATCGAACCCTAAGAAAAAATAATATCTTACTTATATCTAAGATACTATGAAAAAACTAGGACTAATATTATTCACAGCTATGTTTGCAGCCTTATCCGTTAAGGCTGCAGATATAGAGATAACCACTGGTGATGACAAAGTGACAATCAGTCCTATGGGCCGTTTTTACTTAGATGGTGCTGTCTTCTCAAAAGATAAAACTAACCTTGGTAATGGTGTCTATATGAGTGATGCACGAGTTGGCTTAAAAGCCAAATATCAGCAGTTTGATATGAAAGTAGATGTAGGCTATGCAGGAGGCAAGGTAAGCGCCAAAGATATATTTGTACAATACAGCTTTGTAAAGAACTCATATATCAGAGCAGGTCACTTTGCCGAACCTTTTGGACTAGATCACATGGAAAGCTCTTCAAACATCAAATTCATCACAGCCAATGCTACCTCCTACTCTTTCTCACCTGGTCGTAAACTCGGGTTTGAATATATAGGATGGAATAAGAATATGTGGGTAGGCGCTGGAGTCTTTGGAGATGGAGATGCTGTCAACAATTCTAAAGCTGGTGACGATGGCTATTCTATTGCAGGAAGATACGTTTTCAATCCATTTCAGAAAGAAGGTAGGATTTTACATGTAGGACTAGCAGGAACAGTTAGAAAGGCAGATGCCAATGGATATAATGAAGATGGATATCATAACCCTCGTTTTGTCAACTATTCTAGCAGACTAAATACGAATGTGGACAAAACAAAAGTTCTGAATGCGACCATATCCAATGCAAACTACCAGTCAAAATATGCAGTAGAACTAATTGCTGCTTATGGACCTGTACACTTACAAGCTG
>JASLEN010000453.1 GCA_030151105.1 Dysgonomonas sp. | reverse complement strand
GAAGAACTATCACTGAATATTCTATTGTCAATCACGAAGTCATATCCTTTTTTCAACCACAAGTCCTTACATTGGAAGGTGTCATGTCCTGAAAATGTATATTTGATTGTCATTATCTTTTAGATGTTTCTATATAAAATTAAAACTAGTGCAAAGTTATCATTAATATAACATATACACTATATATTTAGTTGGTGTTTCGAAAATTTGTAACTTAATAAAAAAGTATATTTTATCAAAAGAATTTGCGACAATAAAAGTCGAGCAAACATTGCTCGACTTTTATCTCACTCCACCTCCTCACCCCACAACTCCACATCGCTTTTCACTTTATACAAACTACAAGCGATGACAGCTAGCATTATCCCTTCAAATGCTAGCCATGCAATAAACCACGTCATTCGTCGGTAGAGTTTTCTGAATTGTCATGGTTGAAACTAAATGACAAATCAAATTTATTGCCCATGTTGTCAAAGAAGTAGAGGTCGATGACTTGCTGGTCTTCTGAATGTGAGGTGTAGTATAGTCTAAAGCTTTCTTTATCTAGCTTGTAGGTGTCATTGGGGAGGAATATTGTACCATCATCCATTCTCAATTCTCCTTTGCCATCGGGCTGAAAGTATCTGAAGAAGTAGCGTGTTTCATCAAACTCGCCACTTCGCACTAGTTGGCATCGTATTTCAGCTGTCTCGCCAACCATCAGTTTTTTGGGTGTCGGCAAGTGAGTAATTTTGAATTCATAGCTTTGCTTAATATCAAGACTATCACTACAGGCACACGCTATTGTGGTCAGCAATAGCGTAAATATTAGGTAAGACATTATTTTTTTTAGCATCTCTTTGTTGTTTATTCGTTAATGATAAATTTGATTCCTACACCTACTTGTAGATGCAGTTTGTTGATGGTGGAGCCAAATAGAACTCGCTCTCTAGCGTGCACTAACAATATTGTCCTATCTGACAAAAAGGCTTCTAACTCAAGTGATAACGCACCACCATATAGAAACGCATCCTTGTTCTTGATGCTAGAGCCATCATAGAGCAATTTCTTACTCCAATTCACAGTCTCATAACCAGTCATTGCTGACATTCCAATGGAGAACAGAAACGTCTTGCGTGGGCTAGCAAAGTAGCTGAGATAATATCCTCCTTCAGCAGTAAATTGTGAGGTAGGTATCAACTCTTCTCTGTAGAGATTCTTTTTCTGCAAATATTCTGCTCCAAATACCCAATGGTCGCCAAAGTGTCGATAGTTAGAAAAAGCCAAACCCACAGCAAATGCTTGCTTATCTCCATTTTTCAAATTGAAGCCATCGACAGCACTTGCCGTAAATTGGAGTCCTTTTTGTCCAGGAAGAAAACGTTGTGCTTGTGCCTCTCCAACTAAAGAGAGGACAAAAGCAAGTATTAGAACTAATCGTGCCATCTTATTTTACTTTTAGTTCGTTGATTACTTTGGCACTTAACAAGTCCGAATTGGTAACAATAAAAGTCTGATTACGACCTCCATTCTTCTCAAAGAGTTCTATAACCAATTGCTTGTCATCAGGTATGGTAATTTTGTCAATCGTAAATACTGTTCGCTCTGTGCTATTGCCAGCCACGTTAGAAACAAAATTGTAAGCACGAACAGGATTGATAACTGTTTCTTGGATAGCGGTTTGTTTCATCACTTTTTTGTCCACTATTTTCATTCTAATGAAATCAATATCAAAGGGTACATTAGATGAGTTCTTGATTTGAGTATGTAAGTACAGCAAGCCGTTGTGTGTATATATTCCTTTCAGTAGATATTGAATACCAAAACGTTTGCTACCAATGTGCTTGATAAATCGCTCATCGTTTTTGTGGATGGAGCGATTGATTAGGTAAACTAATCGAGGCGACTCACTTCCGAGCTCTTTGAAGTAGATTTCTTGTGCATTGTTTGGGCGATTAACAGCGATGCCATCGTGCATGAAATCTTTCATTTCTACATTCAATTTCTCTGGTTCGTCTGCATACTTGATATTGAATGTATAATAACTTCCTTCTTCTGTAATGACTGACATATTGGTTTCTACCTCAAAATCACGAATAGATGCTTTAACTCGAATCACGTTTTCAGAGTTGCCAGCTTTGCCTGCAATGATGTTGTTTGAACCTAAGTCCACATAAGTGATGGCAGATGGGAAAATCACATGCACAGTCTTATCAAAAGTAACTTCCAAGCCATAAGGAGGTATCATTCTATCGAATGTGATTTTCTTTGTTAGCCCCTCATAGTAATCGCCCGAAGAGGGTTTCAAGACCTCTTGCAATTCATGTTGATAGCTCTCTACATTGTTGTAGCGATGCTCTTTATTGTCTTCTTGTGCTTGTAGACAAGTAGTGGCTGCACTCCAAGCCAAGCAGATTATCATTAAATATCTCATTTTATTCTTTTTATTTATTGGTTTTCTTTGGGTAACAAGAACATCTTGTAACCCGATTTTAAACGTACTTTGACTTGCTTGATTTTCTTATTCATGTATTGTGAAGTACCCTGAATCAATCCCTTAGTCAAATCTGAAGTTAGCTGTGCATCTCCTCACCCCTTACCCTATCGATGGAGCGCGGAGACAAGATTGTGCTTGTGGGTGCCAACGGCATCGGAAAAACCACTCTGCTCAAAAGCATTCTGGGTCTAATTCCTGCCCTGGAT
>JASLEN010000438.1 GCA_030151105.1 Dysgonomonas sp. | reverse complement strand
GCAATGAATCTACTTCCTGCTGAGGTTGTTAATACTGGAGATCGCACCGAAATTAGTAATCTCGGAATAGGAATCAATGGTAAAAAGTATCTGAACGTAAATGGTACTGTATCTCCAAGTAAGTCAGATAGTTTGCGGATTAATTTTAGCAAAGCTCAGATTGCAGATATCTTACAAGCAGTCAGCGTCAACGATATATATGCAGAGATAAACGGACATATACTAGCCACTAACTTGCTAGATGCTCCTGAACTCTACACGCAAGATTTGAAAATAAAAGACATCACTCTCTATAAAGATACACTAGGAACTGTGAATATAGAAACTAGCTGGAATCAAGAACGTGGGGGGATGAAACTAGAGTCAAACTTAGTGCGTAATGGAAAAAATGTGATGGACTTGGAGGGGATTGTCGATCCCGCCAAGGAGATGTTAGACTTGCATATGGATATAGAGCGTTTCTCCATTGCATGGCTCAAGCCTTTTATGGAGGGCTTGTTGACGGATATTTCAGGTGATATTAGTAGTCACTTCACAATCAAAGGAAAATTTGATGAACCTATTACCGAAGGCTTCTTAGGCTTCAATAATGCTAAAATAGGAATAGACTATACCAATGTCACCTACTTTATTTCCGATACTATTGATATTACTCCCGATAGAATTGGTTTTAGAAATCTAGAACTCAAGGATAGTCAAGGCAACAAGGGAATAGTGAATGCTCAAATAACCCATCGAAACTTTAAGGATGTGAAGTATTCATTAGATATGCGTGCTCAAAATTTGATGGTGCTCAATACTCAGAGCCGTACAGATAGCCTTTTCTATGGACGATTATTTGCTTCGGGAACTGTAAATATCAAAGGGAGCGATGCGGGCATAGATATGAATATGCAACTGAAAAATGGGAAGAAATCGAATATCAATGTCACCATTCCTCAGGTAGCTTCAGCAACAGATTATAAGAGTGTGGTATATATTAATGTTCCACCTGAGAAATTGCCAAAAGAAGACAAGAAAAAGAAAAAACGTTTGGAGGAAGCACCACCTATACCTATTAAGTTGAGGATGAAACTGGACGTAAACCCTGATATTGCGTTGGGCGTAGTCTTAGATCCACAGACGGGAGACCGTATGAACATAAAAGGAAATGGAACGATCAACTTTACTTATGATCTAGTGACCGATCACATGACTGTATATGGAGACTATAAAGTAACGGATGGTTCAGTGCAACTGAATTTGCAGCATATATCTAAACTTGAGTTCAAAATAAAAGAGGGTAGTAAGCTACAGTTTATAGGTGATCCATTGAATACTAAATTTGATATTACAGCTTATCGCCGTGTGAGAGCCAACTTGACGACATTGGATCAGAGTTTCGATCAGGATACTTCGTCTCCTCGTGTACAAGTAGATTGTCTATTAGGTATTGCTGGAAACATCAACAAGATGGATTTGAAATACGATATTGCTCTACACAACGCAACCGATGATCAGGAACGTAAAGTGCGAAGTCTAGTCAATACGGATGAAATTCGTATTCGTCAATTTGCATACCTTATTGCCACAGGCTCATTCCACTCTAGCACAGGTAGTAGTGGAGCCAACTTTACAGATAATATGTGGCAAGGTCTAGCATCTAGCGCCCTATCTATGGGATTGAATACAGCCTTTGGTAGTATACTAGGGGATAAATGGGAGCTTGGTGCTGAGGTTACGGATCAGGATAAAAGTGTGAGTGCTTCTACTAGTTTGCTCAATGATAAACTGAAACTCCATGCCAATGTGGGTTATCGTCAAGATAATATTGGAGCATCAAACGATTCTTTTATCGGAGATTTTGATGTAGAGTATCTCTTAAACTCCATCTGGACGTTGAAAGCTTATAGTCATACAAACGATCAGTATTATAAAACAGCACCTACCACACAAGGCTTAGGACTTGTTTATACTAGAGATGGACAAACCTTAAAGGACTTGTTCCGTTCTTTCAGACGAAGGAGAGGACAATGGAATAGGGTTGCATATGACTCTATCCGTAGAGTAAGACAAAGGCAAGATTCTCTAAATATGAAGGATGCAGAAGCTCCTTATAGCTCACATGAGGAACGCAAAAGAAGAACCGAAGTAGATGCTGCAAAGAATGATAGTATTCCTAAGAATAAAGCTGATTCGTTGCCAATGATTGTGAATAAACAGCCTGCTATAAAAGAGGAGTGAAAATAAAAGAGCGATTATAAAACTATAATCGCTCTTTTGTTTTTAATAGGTGTACTTTTTTATTTCTAAGCATAAGTATCCAACAGATAATAAATACCTACAGCAGCCAAAATACCAGCTATCACAGCCAAGGTGATTTTGATGGTGCTGTATGGTCTTTTTCCTGATATTTTGCCTGTACTACCATTCACATAGAAAGTGAATAGCTTATTCTTGTATCTAAAAGCACTTACATAAATAGGAAGCAAAACGTGCTTAAACTTCACATTAAAGTATTTTACATCCATAGAGTGCACACGTTGCTCGTCTCCGCCAATATCGTATCTAACGTTGCTTCGCTCGCTACTTTCTATCACTTGTTGAGCATATTCAAAGCCTTGACGCAAATCTACCTGATATTTTTCGGTAACAAATCCTGCGAGATAGCTATCATTTATTTTTACCAAGCCTTTGGTATCCCATCCTCCTAGATTGGCTAGAATGGTGTGATCGAGAGTACGTGTCCCACAGATGAGCACATCATCATAAAAATTAGTGATCCTTCCACTTGTATAGCTCCATCTCACCTTTCTCACAGTTCGTCTATTTTTACCCGAGCCTACCGTTACGTAATAGGCATCTCCACGTTCGCCCGTATAGTCGGTTACTGTATCTGCATCATACGTCCAGTATGGCATATATATACCATTGAGATTGACAGGGGAGAGAATTGCTCGCTGCAATTTGTTGGGGGCAAACCAAAGACCCTTAGACCATTTGGATAGAATATTGCTTATTGCGTTTTTCTCTATTTCAAAAGGTGCTACATAATCAGGTTTGATATATCGTTCTTGATGCACATTTTCTTCCACCAAGGGCGAACCACAATAAGGGCAAGCCATGGATTTAAGGTTTTCATCCACAGTTGGCGTAGCTTTGCAGTTGGAGCAGGTCACTACTTTGGTAGTTCCATAGACTTCCTCTTCAAAGTGTTCCATATAGGTGTTGAAGTCTAGTTCTTTAATCTCTTGGGTGTCTTGTTCAATTTCTTTCACAGACCCACAATGATTGCAGACCAAAGTTCGAGAACCTGGTTTGTATGCTAACGGAGCACCACAACCATCGCAGCTATAAGCGTTGGTTGTGGTGGATTGTGTACTGAATTCGTCCATTAAACTTAGAGTGTTTCAGTTTTATTTTATTAAAATATTATAGTTGAGGTAGTGGCGGTGGAGTTTGTCCCCATAGATCATTAAGATCTGCCTGAGAGCTTGCTGCTTCCCAGCCAGCCATGCCATTTTTCCAAACCAATGTGTCTCGTTTCAGTTGTCCTCCAGCTACTAGTTGTTGTAGTGTAGCTTTGTCAAAAGGACCCGTCTGTTGTCCATTTTGTGCAACAAAATACGAAACAGCGTTCAATGGTGGAGGAGTTGCTTGTTGAGTTTGTTGTTGTCCCATTGCTTGCGCCATTTGGTTTGCCATTGCAAAACCTGCACCCATGCCTACGCCTGCACCCGCCATTCCTGATGGGTTGTTGGCTGCGGCTTCCATTGCTTTGGCAGCTTTCATTTGGGTTAGCTTGTTGAGGTCGACTGCGTTTAAGCGGCTAAGTTCGAAGATTTCTTTCTTAACCTCTTCTGGCATCGAGATGTTTTCGATCAAGAATTTCGTAACATCCATTCCATATACCGCAAAGTCATCTTGCATGTAATTGAAAATGGCAGACGAAAGTTCGTTGAGGTTGGCAGCATAGGTTTCTACTGGCAGATTTGCTTCTCCAATGGAGTCCGTAAATCGTGTAACGATAACACTTCTCAATTGTTCGTTGATTTGCTCCGTAGTGAATGTACCACTTGTGCCCACTATCTCACGAATAAATTGACCTGCATCGGTAATTTTGAACGTGTATGTTCCATAAGAGCGAATTTCTAGCATACCAAAGCGAGCATCATTTAAGATGATTGGGTTTTTAGTTCCCCAGCGTTGGTCTATGAAGTTGCGAGTGCTGATAAAATATACCTCCGCCTTGAAAGGGCTGTTGAAGCCATATTTCCATCCTTTTATAGTGCTTAGGATAGGCATGTTTTGTGTAGAGAGCGTATATGTTCCAGGTGTGAAGATATCAGCTATTTGCCCCTCACTGATGAAAACGGCTTGTTGTCCTTCACGAACAATGAGTTTGGCGCCATTTTTTATTTCATTCTGAAATCTCTCGAAACGATGTACAATCGTATTCTGACTATCGTCTAAGAACTCAATAATATCTATTAGTTCTCCTTTTAGTTTCTTTATAAAGCTCATTTTATTTAGATTTTAATTTTTTTATTTGTAGCAAATATAGTTTTTTTTTGGTTTGGCAATATATTCTTTAGGTTAAGAGTGGTGAAGTTGCTGGATTGTTACATTTTTTTAGACTGCGGAACTATTAAAACAAAATGCCCGATAGTAACTGATACTTTCGAGCATTTGGATGTTAATTTTATATAGTTTTTTAATTATAAACTAAAGAAGCAAGTGCAAAGGCGATGATAAGGTAGATGAGCCAGCATGCTAGGGCAGTACATACAGCTACTATAGCTTGGAGGGCTAATTTTTTCTCGGTTCTCATAAAGTTGCATACAAATGTAGTTCCTACCATGCCTATGATAGCTCCAATCAAGCCTCCTGTGAAAATGAGAAGGATTATTGGCACTATTCCCATTATATATTCTATGGTGCTTAAATTTTGCTCTAGCTTGGTTTCATTGCCTCTAAAAATCACCGAGTAAGCAAAGGATAAGCCTCTTTTGAGTTCTATAAATTCTTCTTGTCCGTTGTCTAGCACAACAAGATATTTTGCTTTGAATACTCCTTTCTTTTTCAAAAGTCTATCATCTTGATAAACTTTAGCTTGTCCAAGCATTCCTTGTTCTAGTTTGAGAGTCCCTTTTACTCCTTGGAGGTTGAAGGAGATAATGTCTGGTTTAAACATAGTTGTATAATTTTAAAATATTTGTATTATCGTATTAGACCAGCCAAAGGTAGTTAAAAAAAGAGTGAGTATTATAGAATCTAAATCGTTTGTGAATATACAATATATTCAAGCCTCTTTATCTATATAAAAACGTTTAACACGATTAACTAGATAATTTAGATTATGGCAAAGTATAGCAAAGCATTGGTCGAAAAAATAGTGATGATGATAGAGGAAGACGAGTTTACGATAACGGATATATGCAGGATATTGAGTGTGAGTACCAAGTCGTATTACGGATGGAGGGCAGATAAACCTGAATTTGCGAGAGCAGTGGCATTGGCAATGGAGAACAGAGAAGAGAGACTGAAGATGATGGCTCGAAAGGCGATAAAGAAAAAGCTAGAGGGTTATGCGATGGTGGAGACAAAGACGGTGTATGCAGTTGGCAAAAATGCAGAAGAGGAACCTGAGTTGAAGGTGAAGGAATATGTGGTGAAAGATAAATATTGTGTGCCCGAAACTTCGGCTATTGCTTTGGGTTTGCAAAATGGACTGCGAGGAGGACAAAAGGCGAAGGGAGCACAAGAGGCGAAAATGCCGTTGAGTATAGTGGTAGGTAGTGACAAGGCAAAGCGAGATTTGGAACTATTGAGAGAGAATTTGAATAGAGAGAAGGCGGGTGGCAAAGGTAGCAAAAAGGTAGTACATTGGATGTAGATATATCATTACCTTTGTTACTTTCGTTACCTTTTGGAAGATATGTTTTAAGTTTAAGTATTAGTAATAAGATATTTATCGAAATAGTGAGATGATAGGTGAAATTTGGGTGTTACTTTCGTTACATTCGCTACCTTTTGGGTGAGGAAGTAGGTAAATAAGAAGCATGTCTATTACCATATTACACAAAAGTTTATATCTTTGCACCACAAAATAAGTAACTAAAAAACACAGATATAATATGTTTGAAAGTCTAAGTAGTAGATTAGAACGTTCGTTTAAGATTCTGAAAGGTGAAGGACAAATCACCGAAATCAACGTAGCCGAAACGCTAAAAGATGTGCGTAGAGCACTTTTGGATGCCGACGTTAACTTCAAAACTGCCAAAGAATTTACTGAAACAGTAAAAACAAAAGCTCTTGGTCAAAACGTGCTAACAGCCGTTAAACCACAAGAGATGATGGTCAAAATTGTGCACGATGAATTGACACAATTGATGGGTGGCGAAGCAGTAGGCTTGAATATCAAAGGAAGTCCAGCAGTTATTCTGATGTCAGGATTGCAAGGGTCGGGTAAAACCACTTTCTCTGGTAAATTGGCAAATATGCTGAAATCCAAACAAGGAAAAAATCCTCTATTGGTGGCAGACGATATTTATCGTCCAGCAGCTATTGACCAGTTGAAAGTATTGGGAGAGCAAATAGGTGTTCCTGTATATGCAGAAATAGAAAATAAAAACCCTGTTCAGATTGCCGAAAATGCGATCAAACACGCTAAAGCAAACGGTCATGATCTTGTAATCATCGATACCGCAGGACGTCTTGCGGTGGATGAGGAGATGATGAAAGAAATCACAGCGATCAAAGATGCGGTGAATCCGACAGAAATCCTTTTTGTAGTGGACTCTATGACAGGGCAGGATGCGGTGAATACGGCAAAAGAGTTCAACGAAAGATTGAACTTTGATGGGGTGATCTTGACTAAACTAGATGGTGACACTCGTGGTGGAGCTGCTTTGTCGATTCGTTCGGTAGTAAACAAACCAATCAAGTTTGTGGGAACTGGCGAAAAGATGGATGCAATCGATGCTTTCCACCCTTCTCGTATGGCAGACCGTATCTTGGGGATGGGAGATATCGTATCCTTAGTAGAGCGTGCGCAAGAGCAATATGACGAAGAAGAGGCAAAACGTCTTCAAAAGAAAATTGCGAAAAACCAATTCGACTTCAACGACTTCATCGGGCAAATCAACCAAATCAAAAAGATGGGTAATCTGAAAGACTTGGCTGCTATGATTCCAGGAGTTGGTAAGGCGGTGAAAGATTTGGATATAGATGACGATGCTTTCAAAGGAATTGAAGCTATTATCCATTCCATGACTCCAGATGAAAGAACCAATCCTGAGATATTGAACGGAAGCCGTCGCCAACGTATTGCCAATGGTAGTGGAACCACTATTCAAGAGGTAAA
>JASLEN010000430.1 GCA_030151105.1 Dysgonomonas sp. | reverse complement strand
GTAATGTTAAAGTTTTGGATACTGTACTTCTGTATATCTTTATTTTTGGTATTTGTCAATAGCTTTTCTTGGTCTCTTGATGCTATAATAAATTTTATATCACTTTTTGTATAAAGTGAGTCAAGTTCATTTATAATTTTTTCTTGTTTATCTTTATCAAGTTCATCTAGACTATCTATTATAATTGTCAATTGATATTCTTTAATTAACTCATTAAAATCACTATAAGGTAGATGTTTTGATGTCTCTAAAATAACCAATGTCTTAATTTCGGCATAATTTGAATCTAAGATGTTGCCTACAGTAATAAAAACGGGTAGTTTTTTCATTTCATTCTTAGCAAAAGGCTCTGCTAAAATTTTTTCCCCTATTTTCTTCAAAAGGGTCGATTTCCCTGTTCCTGCTTGACCTGAAATAATTATTGGTTTCTTTTCTTTTATACAACTCTCAATAGTGCCTCTTTCTCTTATTAATGTTTTAGTTTTAGGATCCTCAAAATAATGATACAATGAAGGCTCTATATATACATCTAATAATTTTTTATATTTCTCACTATAAAAAGGAAGGGTCTCTAAATTGATACCAATAGTTCTATTTCTATCTAATATGTATTTTTCGTAATTAATTAAATCAGGATTTCCTTTTTTCCATATTTCACTATTTGCGTCATCAATAAGCTTTATGAAAGAATCTCTGTCTACAAGTTGTATATTCGGGTACAGTGAGAGAATATGCTTGCTGACTTTGTTTGATATAGGCGTTTTAGCAATGAGATACATTTCACTGGGATGGAAATCTTCATACAGTTTCGAAAGATTTTCTGCGATACTTTTTGTTTCGAGTTCAGAAACAGCACTTAGCTTTCCATGATATATATATATAAGAACATCTTTAGGTGTACCAAGTAGTGTGTCTAATTTTCCTTTAATGATATGCAGATCTATTTTTTCGATATCCTTTAGTTCTCTATAATTAAAGATATCTTCTACTATTTTAGAGATTTCATTGCCATCAAAACTATTTAGTAATTCTATTTTCTGTTGTAATTGCATTGCTGATTATTTTACCTTTAAAATAAATTTATTTCAAGGACAATTCCTTCCTTTGTTTTCAAAATTAACTAATAAACTGATTAATAGTTAATTTTGCCCAACTATTTTCTTTCAATTTTCAATACGTCAATCCCAATTCCCACAAAGGAATAATATTCAAAAAGCCACTTTCAATATCATCCTTCACGACAAAGCTATTCTCGATATCTTTTATCTGCTTTTGCCCTTTATTTTTGCCTCCAACTTCAAAGGTTATGTCATCAATCAGAAAGTCAGAAATAGGAGAGGAAACCACATTGTGTTTCACTCGCATTTGATTCAAAAAGAATGTTTCTCTGATATTTCCAATGTTGGAAGTGTCATTGGCTAGGTTGTAAATCAGATTGGTGTTATCCAAATAGATTTTGTCCACCTTTCCTAATCCTCTTATACCTCCTGTATTATCACGAAGTTGGGCTATCATCCCTGCCTCTTCAATGTATAGGCAATAGTCAGATATATTGTTTCTACTAGCAGAAAGCATCTCGGCTATCTTGCTCATATTGGGCTTGAAAGGGGCACTCTTGGAAATAATAGCAAGCAATTGTTTTAGCTTTCGCCCTGTTGCCACATTCATGTCAGCATACATGGGAATGTCATTTTCCAAAGTCTGGTTAATTATCTGAGCCAAACGAATGTCAAAATCCTCTTCCAAAGCAAAAGGATAATATCCTCGCTTGAGATAATCTACATAGAATGGCAAAGGTCGCTCTATTTCGGGGATGTCAACCTTGTGTTCTAATATCTCTTCGAGGGTATAAGTCCTTGCTGATATGTTGTGAAACAGCTTAAGATACTCACGAAAAGACAAGCCTTGCATATTGTAAATGACAGCTCTACGGCTAAGGTCAGAAGCTCCTTTTTTGATGTCCAAAACGGATGAGCCTGTAAACACGACATTTAAGTCTTTGTGATAGTCGTATATCAGTTTGAGTTCTTTTGCCCAATCCTTATACTTGTGTATCTCGTCAATAAATAGATTTTTGCCACCAAATTTGACGAATGTATCGACTAACTCAGTAATTCTATTATCTACAAAATAAAAGTCCTCAGCAGTGATATAAAGTGTTTCTTTGGGGTCTAAGTTCTGTTTGATGTATTGCAACACAAGAGTGGTTTTGCCGACTCCACGTGGTCCAATTAGTCCAATCATGCGACTTTTCCAATTGATTTCGTCATACATATATCGCTTGAAGCTAGTATCTGCCTCACTTATCAGCTTATTAGAGTACTCAAATAATCGTTCCATATTGCTCTTTTTTACAAATATAGGAATAATTGCACTGTAAGAGTGCATGTTTGTTTATAATCTGAACTATTCTAGTGCAAACTGGTAATTAAAGAAGTTCTAATTTCTAATTAAGTTATGATATTTTTGTTATTAAGTATCGGTCTAATCAATTCTATAATTTTACTCAAAGTAGAAATCGAGTCGTTTAGATTCAGTTCTTC
>JASLEN010000415.1 GCA_030151105.1 Dysgonomonas sp. | reverse complement strand
CCTTGACGGAGGAGACGTTTAAGGACGTGCCGTTCTTGGCCAGAAAACAGCGTGTCGTCGTCGAGGATGAGCTCGGTCGCCCGGTGGCGGAGGTAGTTACGAAGTGCCTTGACATCTTCGTCGACCAGGGGGATCTGCCGGTCCCGTCGTCCCTTGCCCTGGCGCACCGTCAAGAGCCGGTTCTCAAAATCAATGTCCTCAAGCGTGAGGGTCGCGAGCTCGCTCAGGCGGATGCCGGTTTGCAGGAAGGTCATGATGATCGCATAGTCGCGCGGATCGTCTGAGGCCTCGTAGAGCAATGCTTTGTACTGCTCCTTGTAGAGGATGCCCGGCTCCTTTTCCTCACGCCTGGCGCCCTTGACGGTTGCCGCCGGGTTTGTCGGGAGGATGCCGTTCTCGTGCAGAAAGACGAAAAATTTGCGGATGGCGGCGAGTTTGCGGGCTCGTGAGACGCCGGTCAGATTAAGGCCTGCGAGATGGTGCAGGAAGGCCTCGATATCCGGGGGTGAAGTGGACGAAATGGCAGAAGGAAAAGATGAGAAAAAAGAGATTACAGAACCTACAAAATGGTTGGCTTTCAAAAATCAATTCTTCTCTTCTATCTTAGTTGCTGACAAGCAATTTATGAATCTGCAGCTCGAAACTCGTATCACTGAAGGGAATGGATATCTAAAAACTTATGATGCAAAAGCATATATTCCTGCAAAGATAGATGCAGAAAGAAATGTGATGCATGCTGGAATGAAATTCTATTTCGGTCCATTAGGATATAGTCACCTTAAGAGTTACGACGAAAATGTGGCTCAAGCAGATCAGCTAAATTTCGACGAGTTGGTTCCACTTGGTTGGGCTATTTTCCGTGTGATTAGCAAATATTTTGTGATTCCAGTATTTGACTTCTTGCAAGGGACAGGTCTGTTCTCGATGGGAATTATTATTCTATTGCTGACGATTATCGTTAAATTAATTATTTCTCCATTGACCTATAAGTCGTTCATGTCATCGGCTAAGATGCGTGTACTTCGTCCTCAGGTGGAGGAAATTAGCGCTAAGTTCTCCAAAGATCAAGCAACTGAAAAGCAACAAGCTGTGATGGCACTTTATAGCAAGGCGGGTGCAAATCCGATGAGCGGATGTATTCCGATGCTATTGCAAATGCCCGTTCTGATTGCCTTGTTCCGTTTCTTCCCTAATGCGATTGAGCTGCGTCAACAAAGTTTCCTATGGGCAGACGACTTGTCAACATATGATGCTATTGTAACGTTCCCATTCTCAATTCCATTGTTAGGTGATCACTTGAGCTTGTTCTGTATCTTGATGACTATAACCAACGTTATCTATACAAAATTCAATATGGAAATGACAAATACTGGACAAGACCAGATGCCAGGAATGAAATGGATGATGTACTTGATGCCTGTTGTTTTCCTATTTGTATTGAATGACTTCCCTTCAGGATTGACATACTATTACTTTATTTCTCTATTGATAACTATCTTATTGACTTTAGGATTCCGTTATTTCGTAGATGAAGAGAAAGTGTTGGCAAAACTGAAAGAAAACATGGCTAAGCCTAAAAAGAAATCAGGTTTTATGGCTCGTTTGGAAGAAGCTCAACGTATGCAGCAACAACAAATGAAACAACAAAACAAGAAGAAAAAATAATATTCTCTTATTTTGTAGATAAACGTAAAAGGTTAGTACATAAAGTGCTAACCTTTTTTAGTAACTTTGCTATTATGACTCAACTCAACAAGCACGCATATCTAATAATGGCACACAGTAATAACTATGTGTTAGAGAAACTTATCCTCCTAGTGGATGATGAGCGCAATGATATCTTTATTCATGTGGATAAAAAAACTAAGGATTTTGATTTTGCCTATTATCAGACTCTTGTGAAAAAGTCTAGAATGTATTTTACGGATAGAATAGATGTTTATTGGGCACATAAGAGCCAAATAGAAACAGAACTTCTTCTGTACAAAGCAGCTTCTTCTGTACAAAAATATAGTTTCTATCATTTATTGAGTGGTGCTGATTTGCCATTGAAGTCTCAGGATGAAATACATCATTTCTTTGAACAGCATTCCCAAACTCAATTTATTGGGATAACGCATTACGATTACGAAAAATATAAGATTCACAAAATTCATCTTAATAGAAAATATTTACGAAAGAAAAAATCATATACATTCGCAGAACGTTTAAATAGATTTTACGGAAGATTATTTCTGTCTCTCCAAAAAATGATAGGACTTAATTATAACTCATCCTATAAAGGAGAGATTAGATACGGTGTAAATTGGGCAAGTTTGACACACGAATTTGTGACATATATGTTAGATCAAGAGTCATGGATAAATAAATTCTTCAAGTATTCTCTTTGTGGCGATGAGTTCTACAAACAAATGTTAGCACTTAACTCTTCACAATTCAAGAATACGCTTTATAATATTGGGGATCATGCTAAGGGATCACAGCGTTTTATAGATTGGGAGCGTGGCACTCCTTATACTTATCGAGTTGATGACTTTGACTTGTTGATGAATTCTTCGTATATGTTTGCTCGCAAGTTTGATGAGCAAATTGATAAAGAGATTGTAGATTTGATTTATAATAAATTGAAGTCTTAATTTCATGAGTAGTAAGCACGCATATCTAATTATTGCACATGCTAATAGCTATGTGTTAGAGAAGCTTATTCTCCTAGTGGATGATGAACGTAATGATATCTTTATTCATGTAGATAAGAAAACTAAGGATTTTGATTTTGCCTATTATCAGTCTCTTGTGCAAAAGTCGAATCTTCATTTTACGGATCGGATAGATGTTCGTTGGGGACATGTGAGTCTGATTGAAGCGGAGTTGACACTTTATAAAAAGGCTCTAGCTTGTGGTCAATATACCTTTTATCATTTAATTAGTGGTGCTGATTTACCTTTGAAGTCGCAAGATGAGATTCATAAATTCTTTACAGCGCATCAAGAGACAGAATTTTTAGGATTTAGTGATGATGTTTTCGATTTGGATAGAGTGACAAAGTTTCATCTTTTTTCTAAAAATATGCGTGTCTTAGAGCATCAACGATGGCAAAGACTGGGCAGGAAATTAAGAAATATATTTCTTTCAGTCCAACGAAAAGTGGGATACAATTGGCGTGACAGTTCCTCGAACGAACTGAAGTTTGGTACACAGTGGGCTAGTCTTACTCATCACTTTGTACAAGATTTAGTGAAGCAAGAAACATTTTTTCTTCAATTTTATAAGTATTCTAGTTGTGCCGACGAAATTTACAAACACACTTTTGCCTACAATTCAAAATATAGAGATTCTATCTATTGTTTAGATGATGAGTTGAAAGGTTGTCAGCGATTTATTGATTGGCATCGTGGCAGACCATATACTTTCCGAAAGGATGATTTTGAAGATTTGAGGAATAAACCTTTTCTATTTGCTCGTAAATTTGACGATGCGGTGGATAAGGAAATTGTTGATCTGATTTATAATAGACTTAAAGTTTAGGCTCGTTGTAGATGCTTGGAAGCAGATCTGCTACATAGCTTCTAGTCCAATCCTCTTTCTTCAGAATCTCATCATTCCACATAATGAGATCAATGTCAATCTTAATCAATCCTTTAGCTTTATCTTCTGCCGATCGACCAATTTGTCGTTCGAGTGATTTGAGATTGTTTTCTACAGACTCTCTGTTGCGTAAAGTTTGCGCAAGAGCTAACTGATTCAGAAAATCATTTTGATAATGGTCGCCAAAAGGTTCTGTAACAGAAGTCTCAGAATAAGAAATCGTGCTGAAAATTTCACTCAGCAGATTTCTGCAAAGTTCCATATTCTCTTCCGAATTTTCATTCGACCCCATACTTATCAAAAGTGTATTCATTGCACAAATATACATTTTTTATTCTCGAATACTTAATTCATTTTTTATTAAAATTATCTAAATCGAGAACTTGATAAGTTAGCTAGAGTGGTATTTGTTTAACACTAAGTTAATGTGTAAAGTATAGCTCTGATTTGTTAAACTTTCAGTTAGTTGTTTTGATACCTAAAGAGCGTATTTTGCTTATTACTAGTATGTTGTTGACGAAATTTGTGCCAATGTGTGCATGATCTCTCTTTTAGCAAAGTTTGGCTTTGTACACTTTGAACTTTATTTCGTAAATTCGTATAACTTTTGGTTGAATAATGAGGTGCTAAAAGTGCAAACTGGTTACGCTGCATAGATATAATTGGAAATTGTGATTGCAATGCGTACATTTTTTGATACAAAGTGATTATGCAAAATATGAAAACCTATAAATTGGGTATAGACGTGGGTTCTACAACTGTAAAGATTGTAGTGCTCGATGAAAAACAAAATATTATATACAAAAGATATTGCCGCCATCAGGCAAATATTCAGGAAACTTTGGTTGCCGAATTGGGCAAGCTAGCCAAAGAAATGCCTGATGTAAACTTCAAGATCAACATCACTGGTTCAGCAGGAATGGGAATTGGCGAGCGTGTAGGGATCAACTTTGTGCAAGAGGTGGTGGCTGCGGTGGAGGCTGCTCGCAAGGTCTATCCCGAAACTCATACCTTGATTGACCTTGGTGGAGAGGATGCCAAAATGGTGTTTTTTGCTGAAGGGCGTCAACCAGATATTCGTATGAATGGTAGCTGTGCAGGTGGCACGGGTGCATTCATCGACCAGATGGCGAGCCTTATGAATATAGATATTTCGGAGATAGGAGATCTTGCTCTGAAGTATGATAAGATTTATCCAATTGCCTCTCGTTGTGGTGTTTTTGCTAAAACGGATGTTCAAAATCTGATAAGTAGAAATATTCCATCCAATGATATTGCTGCGTCCATTTTGTATGCCGTTGCATTGCAATCGGTTACGACGTTGGCAAGAGGGTGCGACATTATCCCCAAGGTGCTTTGCATTGGTGGACCTTTGACTTTTATTCCAGCCTTGCGACGTGCTTTTAGAGATGTGCTAAGATTACAAGATGAAGATTTTATTTTGCCAGATAATGGAGAATATTTTCCAGCTTGGGGATCAGCGTTGTATGAATCTAAAGATGCTCAGGTCTTCGATTTGAAGGACTTGATTGCAAAACTTTCAGAAAAAACGACATCCAATCAAGATAGTGCCCTAGAGCCTCTTTTCAAGGATGAACTAGAATATATAGAGTGGCAAGAAAATAGACGAGTTAAGGAGCTTAAATTTAAAGAATTAGGTTCTGAAAAAGAATTGAATTGCTTTTTGGGCATTGACTCTGGTTCCACCACTTCCAAAGTGGTAGTGATGGATGAGGATGCCAATGTGGTTTATAAATTTTATGCTAACAACTCTGGTAATCCTCTGAAAACAGTAACAGATGGATTGCACAAATTCTTTGATGCAGCAGCCGAGAAGGGTGTGAAAGTGAATATGCAAGCCTCAGCCGCAACAGGTTATGGTGAAGACCTAATCAAGTCGGCACTAGGCTTAGATTATGGGATTGTGGAAACAATTGCTCATCTTGTGGGTGCACAATATGTTGATCCAGAGGTGTCTTTTGTTCTAGATATTGGTGGGCAAGATATGAAATCTATATTTATAGAGAATGGTGTGATTGCAAATATTGAACTGAATGAGGCTTGTTCGGCAGGCTGTGGTTCGTTTTTGCAAAACTTTGCCAGTTCTATGAATATGCAATTGGACGATTTTGCACGAGCAGCTTGTTTGGCAAAATACCCTAGTGATTTGGGTTCACGCTGTACGGTTTTTATGAACTCGATGGTGAAACAATCGTTGCGTGAAAATGCTGGGAATGATGATATTGCCGCAGGATTAGCTTATTCGGTTGTAAAGAATTGCTTGTACAAGGTGCTCAAGATTTCGAACTTGAATCTGTTGGGAGAACATATTGTTGTTCAGGGAGGTACATTCCGAAATGATGCGGTGTATAGAACATTAGAAAAACTTTCAGGAAAAACCGTTAGTTCTACAGATAACCCAGAATTAATGGGTGCACTAGGGGCTGCACTTTATGCTCAACGCTTGTATAATCAAGGAGCTGAGGAGACAATTTTCAAGGGACAGGCTGATTTGCCCAACGTAGCAGAAATAGATACTCGGGAACTGACTTGCAAAGGTTGTACAAACAATTGTTCGGTTCTCCGTTTCAAATTTGCGAATGGAAATATCAGCTTTGCAGGAAATAAATGTGAGAAAGTTTTCTATAATAAAGCGGAAGGCAGAACGGTAGGTTTCAATGCTTTTGACAAAAAGAACGATGTACTCTTTGATAGAGAGGTTGTTGCTGAAAATATACAGAAGGGAAAAACGATTGGTGTGCCTCGTGTGCTCAATATGTTTGAGAATTATCCTTTTTGGCATACACTATTGACTGAGAGTGGCTTTAATGTGAGACTTTC
>JASLEN010000249.1 GCA_030151105.1 Dysgonomonas sp. | reverse complement strand
AGTAAAAACAATTGTTATATTTGTTCTAAACAAAATTAAGGCTTAGAAATGGCTCTCAAACAACAACAATTACTCAAACAACAGCAAAAGCTTTCGCCCATGCAGATGCAAGTCATTAAGTTGACAGAGTTGCCTGCGCTCGAATTTGAGGAACGTATAAAACAAGAGCTTGAAGATAATCCAGCCCTAGAAGAAGGTATGGATTTTGAGGATAAGCAAATAGACGGTAGCGACGATTTTGACGATGGATCCAGCGTAACTCAAGAGGATATGGCGCTTGGTGACTATATGAATGAGGAGGAAACGCCCGACTATCAGTTTTTGAGGAGTGGAAAAGAAACTCAAAAGAATGAGATACCTTTTTCGGTAGGACCCTCGATGCATGAATATCTCATCAACCAAATTGCAGAAACGGACCTCAAAGGTGATGATGCCAAAGTGGCTGAGTACATTATTGGAAACATCAACGAAAGTGGCTATTTGGACAGAACGTTGATTGCAATTTCGGATGATCTCATTTTTCAGCAAAATATAGATGTAAGTGTCCAACACTTAGAAAGTATTCTGAAAGTGGTGCAAAGCTTCGATCCTGTGGGTATTGCTGCACGAACACTTCAAGAATGTTTGCTCCTACAATTAGAACGCAAAAAAGAAACCGAGACCACATCTTTATCTATTAGAGTGATAAGGGATTACTTTGATGAGTTCTCGAAGCGACACTACGAGAAAATAATTAAGGCACTCGAAATAGATGAGGAAAAACTCAAAGAGATAATTCATGAGATAACTACACTCAACCCTAAGCCAGGGAACAATTGGGGAGATTCGCTCTCTCTAACCTTGAGCACCATTGTCCCTGATTTCATCATAGAATCTAGCAATGGAGAGTTGACTATGAGTCTCAACAATCGAAATGTGCCACCAATGCGCATTAGTCGAGAATATTCCAATTTGTTGAGAGGATACGCTGACAATAAGGAGGGAATGAGCAGCGATTCTAAAAATGCTGCACAATTTGTCCGCCAAAAGCTAGACTCAGCGCGTTGGTTTATAGATGCTGTTAGGCAGCGCCAAGAAACGATGCAGACAACTATGCAAGCGATTATAGATTTGCAGTATGATTTCTTTTTGACAGGTGAAGAATCAGACTTACGTCCCATGATTTTGAAGGATGTGGCAGACGTAACGGGTTATGATATTTCCACAATATCGAGGGTGAGCAATAGCAAATATGTACAAACCAGTTTTGGAATCTATCCTCTCAAATACTTTTTCTCCGAATCGATGCAAACCGATAGTGGGGAAGAGATTTCTTCTCGTGAGGTGAAGGCAATTCTCAAAGATTGCATTGAGGGAGAAGATAAGCGTAAGCCTTTGACTGATGATGCTCTTGCTGAACTCTTAAAGGAAAAAGGTTATGTAATAGCACGTAGAACAGTGTCGAAATATAGAGAACAATTGAACTTGCCAATTGCTAGATTGAGGAAGGAGATATAATTCTTTACTTGGTCATACTTGTAGAGTAAAAGGATAAAATAAGAACAATAGATGGAACTAGAAGATAGAGAGAAAGATGCGATTGTAGAAGTAGCAGCGATAGAGGAGCAACCAACAGCTAGTCTGCTTCTTCTGGCTCGAATCTTTTCAGTTGTGCTACATCCTTTGTTTATGGCTATCTATGGCATTAGCTTATTGTTTATTTATACGGACTTTAAGTATATCTATGGCAGCCAATTCTCTAAGTTTATTATCCCCGTAGCAATTTTTTCATGCTTCATCCCGATGCTTTGCATCTATCTGTTTTGGAGAACTGGCTATGTGACAGACTTTTCGTTGAAGAAAAAAGAAGAGCGATTTTTGCCTTTTCTGACTACTTTCTTTTCTTACTCTGTCCTATTTTATTATTTCTTTAAGGCAGGACTTGCAATTTGGTTTCTCGCCATACTTCTTGTGCCCTTGCTGCTGCTTGTTATTTGTGGCATTGTCAATTCGTATTGGAAGATTAGTGCACATATGGCAGGTATTGGAGGTTTGCTTGGTAGCATCTTTTCAGTATGTTACAATATAAAGGGGCAGAATCCCTATGGCTTATTCATCATTTTGATTATCTTAGTAGGAGTGTTGGGCGTCTCTCGGCTTATTCTGAGGAGGCATACTCCAGCACAGGTCTATGTGGGCTTTTTGGTGGGCTTAGTAGTGTCCTATTTTGCAGTATTTGTAGGAGGATATTTCCCACTTTTAATATTATGGTTACGTTAAACTTTTAAAATATATAATAACATGAAATTTCCAGAAGAACTAAAGTATTCAAAAGAGCACGAATGGGTAAGAATTGAGGGTGATGTAGTATATATTGGTATTACTGATTTTGCACAAAGCGAACTTGGAGAAATCGTATATGTTGATATCGAATCAGAAGGTGACACAGTAGGCAAAGATGAGGTTTTTGGATCTATCGAAGCTGTAAAAACTGTATCTGATCTATTTATGCCTATTGGAGGCGAAGTGCTAGAATTTAATGCTGAACTAGAAGACAAGCCAGAGCTTGTAAATAGCGATCCGTATGGAGAAGGTTGGCTTATTAAGGTGAAGGCAAACGATATAAAAGAAGCTGATGCATTGCTTGATGCAGCAGGCTACAAAGCATTTATAGGTAAATAAATAAAGTAAATTTCAACAATAGTTTCAATTAGTTGTTCATTGAATTATAATCAACTAATTTTGAAATCACGTTTCGGCTAAGAGCGGAGCGTACATTATTTTATTTAACTAGAATGAAACCAATTATAAGTATCATCATGGGCAGCACTTCCGATCTGCCCATTATGGGAAAAGCAGCCGAGTTTTTTGATGAAATGGAAATTCCATTCGAAATCAATGCCCTGTCGGCACATCGTACCCCTGAAAGAGTAGAAGAATTTGCCAAAAATGCTAAAGCAAGAGGAATCAAAGTAATCATTGCAGCGGCAGGAATGGCTGCACACTTACCTGGTGTGATTTCGTCGATGACGACATTGCCCGTTATTGGTGTGCCTATTAGTGCTAAATTGGATGGTATGGATGCCTTACTTGCTATTGTTCAAATGCCTCCGGGTATTCCTGTAGCTACTGTGGGGATCGACGGTGCTCAAAATGCAGCTATCTTAGCCTTGCAAATGATTGCAACAGGTGACCCTGTTATTGACAAGAAACTTGTAGTATACAAAGAGTCTCTGAAGAAGAAAATTGAAAAAGCCAACGAAGATTTGGCTAAAGTAGAGTATAAATTCAAAACGAATTAAGGTCGCAGACCTATTTATTGTCCATTCAAGTGAAATGCATCCTATAGTTATGACTTTGGAATGGGACATTAAATATAAATATTTACTTAAAACATAATATCTAAGGATAAAAGATGAAGAAAGACGAGATACGTGACCTCTTGGAGCACGAAAGTTCTGCAATACTTAATATTCCCATCTCCGATGCGTACGAAAAAGCAATAGACTTAATTGTACAGCAAGTGCACGAGAAAAAAGGAAAACTGGTGACTAGTGGCATGGGAAAAGCTGGGCAAATAGCTCAAAATATGGCTACTACTTTTAGCTCAACAGGAACACCGTCTGTCTTTATACATCCAAGTGAGGCTCAACATGGTGACTTGGGTATCCTTCAAGAAAATGATATTGTGTTGGCAATTTCTAATTCTGGAAAGACCAGAGAAATCGTAGAGCTTCATACACTTGCTCGCAACTTGATTCCTAACATTAAGTTTATTGTAATCACTAGTGATGGAGATAGTAGTCTTGCTGAAATCTCAGATGTTTGCCTTCTGACAGGTAACCCTAAAGAGGTTTGTATTTTAGGGCTTTCGCCTACTACATCTACTACGGTGATGACTGTGATGGGAGATATTCTAGTGGTGGGAACAATGAAAAGAATCAAATTTTCGCCCGTAGAATATGCAAAAAGACATCATGGTGGATACTTGGGGGATAAGTCAAGAGAGATGAGTAAGTAATAGGTATTAAGAATAATGACTCTCAGAGAAAAATATTTAGAAGAGAAGTATAAAGAGCTGAAAATAGCAATCCTAGCATTGGATGGTGTTAAGGCAAAAGAAATTTATGCTTTCTCTTTTTGGTTCTACAATGTGGACGATGATCCTCGATTTCCAACTATATCTGTAGGGTACAATATCGAGAAGCAATACAAAAACAGAATAGAAGAAGCTAGCAGCGAACAAGAGGCTAAGTGGAACTATGCGTATTGGATGCAAAACGAAATTGTGGAAATAGGAGGTGAGGAGGATAATGGGCTGTATCAGCTACTGCAAGAAGAAGGGCTTTGCTATTCTAATGAAGAGCTAGATGAAGCAGAAGAAAATGATGAATTGTGGGAGCAATTGTTGGAGAAGGATGCAAAGATTCAGACTTTGTTTATAGATATAGCTATTGAGATGATTCAACGTTTGCATAAGGAGGGACTGGTGGCTGCTAAGGCAGGCAAAAAGATTCCTTTACTTCTTCACGAATTAGAATATTACGACTTGCCTATCAGTTGGACAGAACGTGCCAATCCAAAAGAGTTAATCGAGGAGTGGCTAGAGTTTGCTAGGAGAGGTTGAATCTTTATTTGAATAAGATAATAGATATATTTATAGAAAGGGAATAGGTTGTAAGACTTATTCCCTTTTTGCTATTTTATTATCCACTTGTTTTTTGATTCTGCGGTTAAAGGATAAAATTGTATCTTTGCACTTCAAATATTTTAAGCGTAAAATGAATCAAAAACTAAAAGGAGGAGTATTCGTATTTCTAGGAGCGTGCAGTTTCGGGATACTTTCTACTATTGTCAAAACTGCATACGGCGAAGGCTACAACGTAGGGCAAGTTACTGGCACACAAAGCATGTTTGGGATGATGATGCTTTGGATAGTTTATTTGAGTCAAAAATATTTTGGCAAGATTGCCCCTGTCAAGAATGATGAGGATGGCAAACCCTACAAAAATCCAACTTCGATATGGAAAGTGATACTTGCTGGTTCGTTTACAGGACTAGTAGGTGTATTCTATTATCAGGCAGTGAGTCTGATTCCTGCTTCTATTGCTATCATTTTGTTGATGCAATATCTCTGGATAAGCATTGTGATAGAGTGGGTTGTGTTCAAGAAGAAGCCACATAAGATGCAGATCATTGCGGCTGTAATTGTATTTGTAGGAACTCTTTTTGCTGGTGGAATATTTAATGAGTCTCTGCAATTGAATTCGAAAGGAATTATTTTTGGTTTCTTAGCCGCTATCTCTTATTCTATATTCTTGATGACAAGTGGGCGCATAGGAAACGAATATCCAGTATTCAAGAAGAGCGCATTGATGATTACAGGCTCAATGATTTTGACATGGATTATATTCCCTCCATTATTCTTTATTGATGGCACATTGATAGGTGGATTGTATAAATGGGGACTAGCTTTAGCTTTGCTCGGTACTGTTGTGCCGCCTCTTTTCTTCTCTATTGGAGTGCCCAAAGTCGGAGTTTCGTTGGGCGCTATTTTGAGCGCTGCCGAATTACCTGTGGCTGTTCTGGCTTCTTATTTTATTCTACAAGAAGATGTGCAAGCATTGCAATGGCTAGGCGTAGTGCTTATTTTGATGGCAATAGGTTTGACGAATGTGAAGGTGGGAAAATAAGAACTTCTACACTATTAGATATATAAGAGAAAAGGCTTGCATAGGTAGTTTGCAAGCCTTTCTATTTTGTTTAATTTAAGATTAAATCTTCATAGACTTCCAGTAAGCGTTTGCGTAAATAGAGTACAGCATATCGTTTGCGAGAGAGAAGGGTGTTGACATTGATCCGAAGCATGTCCGATACCTCGTTGAATGAGAACCCTTCCAATTCAGTTAGCACAAATACGACTCTCTGCTCTTCGGGTAGATCTAATAGGGCAAGATCTAGCTCTTCCCATACTACCGATTTTATAAATTCGGTTTCAGGTGTATTTGCTTCTAGCAACATATCCGTAACTTCTTGTATAAACACGAGTTCTCCTTTATTATTGTTAGTATAGGGTAATTCTTCCTCTTTCTTCTTTCTACTGCGATCTATTATCAAGTTGCGAGCTACGGCATAGAGCCAACCAGAGATTTCTTCGATCGGATTTTCTACAAGATCTAGTTGGCTAAGTTTGTAGAAAACATTTTGCAAAATATCTTCAGCATCTGCTTTCGATTTTACTCGCTTAGAGACAAAACCTTTTAGAGGCGAGTTGTATCTATTGTAGGCATCAGATACATAGTCGTCTTGAGAAAAATATTTTTCTTTATCTTTTCTCTCACGCATTTATTCTTCTTTGTTGTGCTGATGTGGAGACTGTATGTCTTCTCCAAAACCTCGTCTAAATCTTTCTCTAATATATTCTCGACGCTCATCACGAGACATCCCTTGCATGCTTTCGTGCATATGACGGAATCCCTCTCTCACATCATCTTTGTGATGGTCACCTTTCCAATGATGTCCAAAACGATGCATCCAATGATGTCCAAATCCTCCTAAAAGTAATTTACTCAGAATAAATAATCCAGCAGCTTGCCAGTAATTAATGGCACTCCATCCTATTATAGAGGGTATTAGTGTGTTCCACAACAACATAATGATGGCAACAACTGCTGCTGCTACAGCTATAAAAATTAGGGTATGAACCACTCTATGCATTCTTCTTCTCATATTTTTCTTGTTTATTTGTTATTCTTATTTCAATGGCATCCACAGGGCAAAGCATTTCGCATACTCTACAAATGGTGCATCTATCTTTGTATTCAACAGTGGCATAAGCTTTGTCTTCGGCATATACCTTTCCTA
>JASLEN010000248.1 GCA_030151105.1 Dysgonomonas sp. | reverse complement strand
AATGTCACACCTGGAGACTTGAAATTTAAGGATGTAAATGGTGATGGTGTAATTGATCAAAGTGATAGAACTGCTATTGGTAATCCAACTCCAGATTTTACTTATGGTATTACGCTGAATGCTGGGTATAAAGGTTTTGATTTGTCAGTGGAGATGATGGGTGTTCAAGGTAACGAAATCTATAGAACTTGGGATAATTATAACTGGTCTAAATTCAACTACCTAGAAGGTAGAGTTGATCGTTGGAACGGTCCTGGAACTTCAAATAGCGAGCCACTGCTTCATTTAGGACACTCCATCAATCAAGAAAATTCTGAATACTATATCGAGGATGGTAGCTTCTTCCGTATTCGTAATATACAGTTGGCTTACTCATTTGATAAAAGTGTGCTAAATCTTATTAAAGCTCAGGCTTTGAAATTCTATGTAAACGTTCAAAACCCTATTACTTGGAAAAATAATACAGGTTATACTCCTGAAATTGGGGGAGATGCAGTTTCATTTGGGATCGATAAAGGAACTTATCCAGTTCCTGCAGTTTATACATTTGGATTGAATCTTACATTTTAAGACCTAAAAAAGAATATTACAATGAAACAATTAGTAAAATATATAATAACGGGTGCTATAGGAACTGCCATTCTTTTGTCACTTTCGTCATGTAATGATTTGCTAGACAGAGATCCACAAGGTGAAGGCACAATTGAAGAGGCTAGTATCCAGTCTCGTGTATTCTCTCTTTATGCTCAAACTCGTAGCTATAACGTTACGGCAGGAATCCCAGCATTTGCTGTGCATATGATGCGTTCCGAAGATTCTGAGAAAGGAAGTCAGGATGGTGATGGTAACGATATCGCTGCAATGTTCGATAATTTTGAATATGTAAGCAGCAATGGAACTATTGGTGCATATTGGAAAAGCAACTTCCAAATGATTGTGCTTGTTGGGCAAATCTTAAGAGATATAGACAAAATGCCAGAAGCAGATAAAACAAAAGATATTCTTCAAAGCAAGGCTGAGGCTCATTTCTTTAGGGCTTTTGCTTACTTTAATCTAGTAAGAGCTTTTGGAGAAGTACCATTGATAGACTTTGCCGTAGAGAACCCTGGTGATGCAAATGTTGCTAAATCATCTGTTGATGCTATCTACGCACTGATTGATGCCGATTTGGCTTATGCAACAGAAAATTTGCCAGTTAAATGGGGAACTGAGTACGAAGGACGTTTGTCTTGGGGTGCTGCACGTGCTATGCATGCGAGAACTTATATGATGCGTAACGATTGGGCAAAAATGCACGCTGCTGCAACTGATGTTATTGGCTCTGGACTTTATAATCTAGATATTACATCAGATAAAGCATTTATGGATGAAGGAGAGTGGAGTGGTGAATCAGTATTCGAATTAGGATGTTCATCAACAACTGCTCTTCCAGAAAGTTTGAGAATAGGTAGCCAATTTGCTCAAGTGCAAGGTGTCCGTGGTTCAGGTCAATGGGACTTAGGATGGGGATGGCACATGGCAACAAAAGAAGTTGGAGAGGCTTTTGAAGCTGGAGATCCTCGTAAGGATGCTACTTTGCTATACTTCCGTAAAGATGCAAAAGATCCAATTACAGCAGAAAACACCAACAAACCTTGGGGAGAATCTCCAGTTTCTAAAGGGATGGGTGCATACTTTAATAAGAAAGCATATACAGATCCTGAAATGAGAAAGCAATATACAAGATTTGGTTTTTGGGTAAATATTAGAATTATCCGCTATTCAGATGTATTGCTGATGGGTGCTGAGGCAGCTAACGAATTGGGTCGTAGTGGCGAAGCTCTAGGATACTTGGAAGAAGTGAGAGCTCGTGCTCGTAGAAGCGCTGATGCAGGAGTAGATCAATCAACACTATTACCAAAAGTTACTACAGCAGGTCAAGGAGAATTGAGAGATGCTATCAAACATGAAAGACGTGTTGAATTAGCTCTTGAGTGGGATCGTTTCTATGATTTAGTACGTTGGGGAGATGCGCAAAAAGTATTGCATGCTGCTGGTAAAACTAAATACCAAGACAAGCATAGATACTTGCCTATCCCTCAAGTTGAGATTGATAAATCAAATGGAGTGTTGAAACAAAATCCTGATTATGCGAATTAAGAAAGCATTGATTGAAGGGTAAAACAAAGTTGAAAGTTAGCCACTCTTTTGAAGTAGGAGTGGCTAAATTTTTAGGAATTTAAGATATAAAACAAAGAAAATGAAGAAGGTACTATTGAGCGCTATGTTGTTTGCTGCTACGCTTGCAGTTTCGGCGAAAGACAACAAAGCGACTATGGACAAATTTGTGAATGACCTAATGGGTAAAATGACCCTTGAAGAAAAGATTGGGCAACTCAATCTTCTTGCAGGGGGTGATATTACCACAGGTACAGCACAAAATAGTGGTACAGCGGAAAAAATAAAAGCTGGACAAGTGGGTGGTCTGTTCAACATTAAAGGTGTTGATAAGGTACACGAAGCGCAACGTATCGCAATGAAGGAGAGTCGTCTAGGTATTCCTTTGTTAGTAGGGATGGACGTTATTCATGGTTACGAAACAGTTTTCCCTATTCCATTAGGATTGGCTTGTACTTGGGATATGGCAGCGATTCAACAATCGGCACGTATTGCAGCAGTAGAAGCAAGTGCGGGTGGTGTGGCTTGGACTTTTAGCCCAATGGTTGATGTTTCTCGTGATCCCCGTTGGGGACGTGTTTCTGAAGGTAATGGAGAAGATCCATTCCTTGGAGGAGAAATTGCAAAAGCTATGGTAAAAGGTTACCAAGGTGAAGGAGATGCTATGTATAGCACCGACAAACATATTATGGCTTGTGTAAAACACTATGCGCTTTATGGAGCTGGTGAGGCAGGACGTGATTATAATACGGTGGATATGAGTCGTATCCGTATGTTTAATGAATATATGTATCCATATCAGGCTGCTGTGGATGCAGGTGTAGGTAGTGTGATGGCATCGTTCAACGAAATTGATGGTGTACCAGCGACTGCCAATAAATGGTTGTTGACAGATGTATTGCGTAAACAAAGGGGCTTTGATGGCTTAGTTGTGAAAGACTATACTGGAA
>JASLEN010000244.1 GCA_030151105.1 Dysgonomonas sp. | reverse complement strand
GAATATCAAATTTGAACTTGTTTTATTCATATCTAAATATATTAAGTCGTTTAATGATACAAAGTTAGAAAGTCTTGTAGCATTTAGTTAGTTTTTATAGACACAATATACTCATTTTTAATCTATATGCAATTATATCGTGTTGCTAAAGTATGATAATTACTCTACTACGCTACCGAATAGAGTTGCCGAAGTGCAGTCATTAATTTTGACTTTCACCAGTTGTCCTATTCTATGATTGTCCTTGTCGAAGATCGCTACTTTATTTTCAGAAGTCCTCCCAAATAGCTGTTCTCTAGATCGTTTGGAGAAGCCTTCAATTAGGACTTCAAATGTTTTGCCAATATCATCTTGGTTACTTTTTAGTGAGCATTCGTGCTGCATGGCCATGATTTCGTCTAATCTTCTAGATTTTACTTCTTCTGAAACATCATCTGGAAGATTCTTAGCTGCAAATGTTCCTGGACGTTCTGAATATTTGAACATGAAAGCGTAGTCAAAGCAAACCTCTTTCATGAGCGATAAGGTTTCTTGATGATCTTCTTCAGTTTCGGAATGATAGCCGCACATGATATCAGTAGAAATTCCACATCCAGGGATAATACGTCTGATGGCTTCAATGCGATTCAAGAACCACTCTCTATCGTATTTTCTTTTCATTACATGTAGCATTTTGGAGCTTCCAGACTGTACAGGTAAGTGTATATAGTTACAAATATTATCGTGTTTTGCAATCATTTCTATAGTTTCGTCAGTCATATCTGTTGGATATGAAGTGGAGAAACGGACTCTCATTTTGGGGGCAGCAAGAGCCACTAATTCCAACAAAGCAGGGAAATCGACATCTGATTGATTGTCTTTGAAGTGATATGAGTTAACATTTTGCCCCAGAAGTGTTACTTCCTTAAATCCTTTTTTCTCTAAGTCTTTCAGTTCATTAAGGATGCTTTCTGGTTCTCTGCTTCTTTCTCTACCTCTTGTATATGGCACAATGCAATAGGAGCAAACTTTGTTACAGCCACGCATGATAGAAATATAGCCCGAAAGATGATTTCCTCCAATTCTTATAGGAATTACATCTTTGTATGTCTCTGTTTTTGATAATTCTACATTGATGGCTTTTTCGCCTCTCTCAGCAAGTCCTACTAGGTTGGGAAGATCTAGGTATGAGTCTGGTCCAACTACAAGATCAGCCTTGTGTTTTTCCATCAATTCCTCTTTTACACGTTCAGCCATGCAACCCAAGACACCAATGATGACGTTACGTTTTTGTTTTTTGCGCATAATGTCAAAGAATTCCAAACGTCTGATTACACGTTGCTCCGCATTATCTCTTATCGAACAGGTGTTCACAAATACTGCATCAGCATCTTCATAACTATCTGTAATAGAATATCCGTCCATCTGCATAATGGAGGCTACTACTTCGGTGTCAGCCACATTCATTTGGCAACCATAAGTTTCTACAAAAAGTTTTTTTTCTTCGTTCGAGGTGTTGGATTTAAAGTCCAGACCAAGTTCGTTACTCATATCTTTGTTTTTTAGATGTGTAAAATTGAGCATCAGCTCTTTCTTAAGTAGAGCAAAGGTAGAAATAATATTTGAAAATGTTATCTATCATACTTTCAGAGCCATTTAGATACGCAATAATTAACATAATCTAATGCTGATAGAATTATTCTATCTTTAGTAAGTGTACTTAGTAAATTTGATTAACTTCGATGGAATTTAAGAAAACAAGAATGAAAAAATTATTTACAGTTTTATTGCTCCCACTGATTTTCTATGGGTGCGATTGGTTCGATTATCATCCCTACGATGGAAGGTTGAAGGGTGAACTAGGAATCAATGAAAAGAATGTAGCCAAAATAGAAGAAAAGATTGCGGGCAAAACCAGTTTTAAGTTTGTATTTATATCCGATACTCAACGTTGGTATGACGATACTGAAAGTGTGGTGAAAGATATTAATTCACGCTCGGATATCGATTTTGTGATTCATGGAGGTGATGTCTCTGATTTTGGAGTTACAAAAGAGTTCTTGTGGCAACGTGATATTTTGAATAATTTGACTGTGCCTTATGTGGTAGTGATAGGCAATCATGACTTTTTAGCAAATGGACAACGTGTTTTTAGAAAGGTTTTTGGAGAGTTCAACTTCTCATTTATGGCTGGAAATGTTAAGTTCGTTTGTTTAAATACGAATGCTTTAGAACATGATTATTCACATCCTATTCCGGATTTTCAATACATCCGTAGCCAGAATGATAAAGATAACGAGAAGCATGAGAAAACAATAGTTGTGATGCATGCTCGTCCATTTTCTGAGCAGTTTAATAATAATGTTGCTGATATTTTTGAGGATGAAATTCAAAAATATCCAAAACTACAATTTTGCCTCAATGGACATGACCATCGTTTGGCTATTGATGATCTATTCAACGATGGAACCATATATTATGGTGTGCCAAATATTAACAAGAGGCAGTATTTTATATTTACTATAACAGATGATAATTATGAATATGAAGTGGTTGAGTTCTAAGAAAGTATTTATCACTCTACTAGGGGCTCTTTTATTTGTAACCACAAGTCAAGCTCAAGATACATTGTATCATAAGCCCGATACCATTATTATAAGAGATACGGTCTATCTAGAAACAAAAGCTCCATTGGTGGGCTACGAGAAAAAAGCAGAACGTATAAGGTCTCGTTGGCTGCATTTAGTACCTACCTACAATAAAGTACAGTTTGCAGGATCTATGGGTTTGATTTCTACAGGAACGGGTTGGGATTATGGAAAGAACAATCAGTGGGAGACAGATTTGTTATTTGGCTTTGTTCCCAAATACTCATCAGGGAAAAATAAATTGACAATGACTTTGAAACAAAACTTCATTCCTTGGAGTGTGCGTCTGAATGATCGATTCAATCTTAAGCCATTGACTACAGGTCTATATCTAAATACTGTTTTTGGTGGCGATTTTTGGGGAAAGGAACCATCTAAATATCCTAATAGCTATTATAAGTTTTCGACTAAGATGAGGATAAATGTTTTTATGGGACAGGCTTGGGAGTTTAAACTTGATACCTCTAAGAAGGTCTTCTGTAAGTCTATTACTTTTTTCTACGAGATAAGTACCAATGAGCTTTATATGATTAGTGCTGCTAATAATAAATATCTTAAAGCATCCGATTTTTTAGGCTTGTCTTTAGGAATTAAAATACAATATCTTTAATACTCTATCAGATATTTGAGAATATATAAAAAGGGCGATAAATTCAAATTTATCGCCCTTTTTATATTTAGGATTCTATCAAGAATTACATAGCATGTATTTGCTTGATTCTATTTTGTAGTCTATGTTTCTCAATCATATCTGCAATGTCTGGATCTAAGCTCAAACGATATACTTTGTTTTCGTCTAGTTCAATTGATTTCATCAAGTGATTGATTGCAACTTGTTCCTGTCCAAGTCTCCAAGCTACAATTGCTGATAGATATTCAGTGTTAGCGGTTTGTTTTTGCTTCACAAGAACTTCGTATGCTTTAGCATTGTATCCTAGTGCTGCAAGTGCTACTGCCGCATTGTAGTCTGGGTAGCTCGCTAAGATTTCCATAGCCTCGCTATAGTGTCTATCTTGCAATAGTCTAACACCTTTTATATATTCTTCATCTACCGTAATTACCTCTCTGTCTGTATCCATGTCTGTTCTATGTAGGTAGAATACCATATCTACTCTGTCTAGTTGAGGGTAGATAGACTCTTTCATCGTTTGGTAATCAGCAGGGTATAGAGCCTCTATATCTTTTTTAGTTTCATCTGGATTTGTTGCATTTCCTAATAGTTGTATGATAGAAGATGCATTTGGAATTTGGTTATCTGCTTTAAGTAAGCGTAC
>JASLEN010000106.1 GCA_030151105.1 Dysgonomonas sp. | reverse complement strand
AAGTATGTCTCGTAAACTATTAGATGTCAACGTTTCTCTTCTCATCCTGAGAGGGTGATCTGAGTGAAGATAGATATAAAAGAGAAAAGCTTAGTGGAATTAAATCGACTAAGCTTTTTATTTTATTCTATTTTGAGATGTTTAATTCTCACTAATATACTTATAAAACTGAAGCTTACTCCAATTCCCATAAAAAGAGACCATGTGGTGATGAAATTATCTGCATGGGCTATATTAAAAATCATATATCCCAGTGATAACATAATAATAGCAATGCCAATTGATAATATGGCATTACTTACAGCTAATGGCATGCGAGATTGAATGATTCTTTTCATGACTTGTTATTAAAAGGTTAGACCTAAATGTAAGAATAAAAGGCTGAAAAAGAAAGGTTAGCGAAAATTTGTTTCACTAACCCTTTACTTATATGCTTCTTTTCAAGGTCTTTCGCAACCTTTTGAGCTTAATACTCGTCTTCGTTAAAGAAGAAGTCTTCCTTAGTCGGATAGTCTGGCCAGATATCTTCTATAGTGTCGAAAACTTCATCTTCATCTTCTATTTCTTGTAAATTTTCTATTACTTCCATAGGTGCTCCCGAACGTTGAGCAAAGTCTATCAACTCATCTTTTGTTGCAGGCCATGGTGCATCCTCTAGTTTTGATGCTAATTCTAAAGTCCAATACATAGTAATCGTAATTTAGTTTTGTGAATTATTTTATTTTTTGTTTTTAACATTTAAGCGTTTCGCAAAAATAGAATAAAAAACTGATTATTAAACATTTTGTTCCCAAAATATTTCCTTCCCATTTTTATTGCACTCTTTTCGTCCCAAGAGGAAGAAATAGTCCGATAGTCTATTGACAAACATCAAAATGTTATCATCTACAGGGAAATTCTCTTTTACTCTATAAATGCATCTTTCGGCACGGCGACAAACAGTGCGGCAGAGGTTTGCTCTGCTTGCAGATTCGGAACCTCCTGGCAAGATGAACTTGTTTATTTTCGGAAGCTTACTATCTATCTCGTCCATCCTTTGTTCTATTTTCTTGATGTCATCGTCTGAGATGATGCTTGCAGCCTTGGGAGGAATTGCTTCAGTCTCTGTTGCTAGGTAAGAACCAACGGTGAACAAACGATGTTGGATATAAGAAAGTATGTCTCTTTCTTCTGCCTCATCTATGATGCAAGCTAGGAAACCTACAAATGAATTCAATTCATCTATTGTTCCATAGGCATCTAAGCGTACATGTGCTTTTGCAACACGTGTTCCACCGACTAGTGCAGTAGTTCCTTTGTCTCCAGTTTTTGTATATATTGCGCTTTTTTTCATATTGTATCTCTATTTTGTTGTAATATAAATATAATAATTTTTGATTCAAAAGACGAACTCATAGACAAAAACTAATGATTTGTTCAAAAACTGATTTGGTATTTCCAGCGGTAGAGTTGTTTGTCAAAAAACAGAATCCCAATGTTAAATAGGTCTAGCTCGGCAGTTCGTCTCTCATTTGCAGTTAAACACTTCCAAAGCTTATTTTGTTTTCTATTTGTACGTATCCCTTTTACAATGATAAAAGACTTGTCATGACACAGATTTATTAGTGCAGAAATCCCTTGTTCATTGATAGAACTGTAGTTGAGATTTATATATATGCAATCAAACAATTGATTTGGGATAGCTTCTAAGTTGTTTTCTAAAATTAGACCCCGAGGATATTTAGAGTATAGTGTTCTAATATTATCATGCTTATTCTCATTCTCTTCTATAGCTAAGCATTCAATTTGGCTAGAGGGAGCAGTCAAACATAGCGTATTAACTCCATTATTTACGCCTATTTCGAGTATGGCTCTAGCATTAAAATAATTAACTAGTCTAAAAGAGAGCAAGTTGTCTTTCTTTAGTGTTAGCCTTTTTTCTGGAAATTGCTCCAAAAAGTTTTTTAAGTCTTGATAACTATAATAGGGTCTCTTCTCCTCTATGACGTTGTTTATCAAGTTGAAAACGAAAGGAGAGTGTACACCATGTCCTTTATGATGCCTAACCTTGTAGAGCAGTTTCGTTGCTATTTTTGATCTTCTGTAAACCATGCTTGCCATGATTTTAGAATAGTTTTATGTAGTAAGTTGCTTTTATACCTATAACTCTGTTGGATGAACGCTGAAAGTGGTTGACTTTTTTGTTGTTATAAAAGTCCGATAGCCCAAAGTTGTACCTTCCTTCTACCATGAAATTACCAATTCCTGTTCTAAATTCTAGTCCCATACCTACCAATATTCCATAGTCAAACTTACGTTCAGCTTTCATAAAATATTGTGATATAGTTGTTTGTTCTCCTATTTCTCCACTTTGAATATAATTGAGAAAAGCGTCATTGTATTCCTCTTTTTCTCCAATTAGATATCCAAATTTAGGTCCTAGATTGATAAAGAAACGAACTTTATTCCCAAAATAGATATGCGTCAGAAATGGCATCTCAATGTAGTTGAGTTGATGACTATGCTCATACTCTTTGATCTCGTTACCAACGGCATCTTCAAATTTTTGTTGCCAGCCTTGTTGCGAGTAACTTAGCTCAACGATAAGCCCTAGGTTCTTTTCAGTCAAATATCTTAATGCAAGACCTCCGCTATATTGTTGCCACATTTTGGTTTTGAATGGAGACTTGTTGTTGTAAGTGGTAGCAAAGCTAGCTTGAGACAAATTGACTCCAAAGCTAGCTCCTACATTCCATTCTTTCTCGAATTTCTTTTCTTGCGCTTTCAGGCTACTGAAGGCTAAAAGTGCGAGTGATAATATGAATAGAGATTTTCTAATCATTGTCTATTTCCTATCTGAGTTTTTACAATAGAACCGTCAGGTCTCATATTGATAAAGTAAACTCCTGTATTTATGTAGCCTCCTCTCACATTTGCAGGCTCAAAATCTAGTGCAGACTGCAATGTTGGTACATTCAGATAGTTGATGCCTTGAGAGAAATCATGTCCTAATTTTTGTAGAGCAGACAAAAATACCAATCCTGTGTCATAACCCATGTGTGCATAACGAGGCAAAGTAGCTAGGAAGTTTTTGTTGTACCATTTCTTATATTTGTCAGCAAATAGCTGTGCCTCAGGATGTGCTGTGTCTAGGTAAAACATACTGTAAATATATGAATTATAAGTATGTAATTTTCTAGTTTTATTCACATAAGCTTGCCATTCAGGATATCCAAAAAGTGAAATGTTTGGCGTATTTTTAGTAATTATTGGCATAGCATCCATTATTCTTTTCAGAGAAGCCTCGGATGAAGATGTAGGCACAATAATATTTTGTCTCGATCTATCTGCAACTGCATTCAAGTTGTCAATGATACTAGCCCCTGAAGGAGCGGTGCGATAAGATATGTTTGAGCGTTGCAATCCTTTTTGAAGCTCTTTTACAAAGTCATTCTTATTGTTGTCAGAACCTGCTTCAGACAAAAAGATGATATTAGAGTTTGCAAATTGCGTGATAAAACCTCCTACTATCTTAGGAAATAGGCTAGAGTGTGAATTTGCAACTTGGAACATATATTTGTTATGATTTACTCCTGTATTTTTGTTGCTGAATGGCACTACATATTTCACTCCCGTATTTTGTGAGAATTTAGAAATCAACTGCACTTGTTTGTCCGAAATCCCTCCAATAATAAGATTCAAGCTATTTAATTCATTAGTGCCTAAGATGCTTTCAAGACGGCGTGTGTCATTGTCTGTTCCAATATCGAACGTGTATATCTCAGCATTTAAACCTTTTTCTTTCATGCGTTGAACTGCCAAAAGAAAACCTTCGTAATACTCGGTAATTCTTTCTTGCGAAACGGTTTTAGAACCTTCGATGAATGGCAATAATAGAGCTATTCTAGCGACTCCATCTTGTGGCAAGAAATAGCTTGCTTGATTAGTATTCAGATCTACTCTTGTCAAGTGTTTGTCACTTTTGCAAGGTATGTTGATGATAAAACCTTCTTGTAGTGACTCCATTCCTTTTAGGCTAGGATTTGCTTGACGTAGCTCGTCCACAGAACAATCATATTTTCGGCTAATGCTATATAGAGTTTCTTGCCTTTCTACTTTGTGTTGCGTTTTAGGCATTTCAGTTGGTTCGCTCACTATTGTAGCATTCTGGTTACGGCGCTCTGCATATACATCTGGAATAATGATTTCTTTTCCAACAGGAAAGTTACTTTCGTTTAAGTCTGGATTAGCTTTCTTGAGCTCAGCAACTGTAATATTGTATTTTTGAGAAACAGAGAATAGTGTTTCTTTTGATACAATAATGTGTTTGAACAAATAGGGTTGAATATAAGTAGATGTTGTTGAAAGATTTTCTTGAACATTGTCAACAACATTGGGTATTCTGAGAATTTGTCCTGCACGTATTCCTCTATCACTACCTGGATTCAAACGATTGATTTCAGTATCAGTCGTTTTATAGGCATTTGCAATAGAATAAACGGTTTCGCCCATTTTTACTGTGTGATTAATGGTTCTCTCGTTGTTGACTGAGGTCTGGTTATAAGTTACCTGAGCCTCTAGGGTATTGAAAGTTACACCTATGAGAAGTAAAACGAGTAAGATATAATTTTTAAAATTCATCATTATATTTTAAGAGTAAATATTTAAAGCCACACTAATAAATCTACAAAAGTATCGAGTTTAATGATTTGGATAGATTAAAATAGTTTTCCAACTCAAGACTTTGTAGCATGGCAAAAATACTAAATTAAACGATAATACTAGCACTTGCTATTCTCTATTCATATTATTTATACTTTTGCCACAAGCCATCGTAGATGGTTTCTTTGCTTTTAGCCATCAGTTGAGGGATATCTTCTTCGGTCAATCCTTTGGTAGGAATGGGCTCATGAATAACGAGTTCTAACTTGCCAGGATGTAGAAAATAGGTATGTATTTTCATTCTATCAAACGAACCATTGACTGTTAGTGGCACAACTGGCAAGCCCAATTCTGTAGCAATAATAAATGCTCCTCGCTTAAATTTTGTCATTTTTCCATCATAAGTTCTGGCTCCTTCGGGGAAAATTGTCATCGAAGTGCCATTCGTTATTCTATCTGCTGCTTTGTGAATCGTTTCTTTCATCGATTTTAGGCTCGATTGATCTACAAAAACATGCCCTGCCATTTCGGAGGCTTTACCTACAAAAGGGATGCTGCGCAATTCTTTCTTTTGCACCCATTTTATATTATGTCCTAGATATCCATAGATAAGGAAAATATCAAAAACTCCTTGATGATTGGGTACAAACACATACGATTGCTTGGGATCAAGTGTCCCCAAGCGAGTTACCTTGATGCGAGAGAGAGCTGCACGACAAACAATCTTAGACCAATATTTAGGTGGATAGTAACTCCAAAATACTTTATTTCCAATTGTAACACCAATCATGACGATGATGGCTGTCACGATAGATGATATTACCAGAATGGGTAAAAAAACGAAAACTTCATATATGATGTAAAGTATTTTCTTCATGAGATGTACGTCAAGAATTTTCTCCCTTAGAGAAATCGGATAAATGTATGTTTGTATATTACAAAAATACATTTATTTTTCAATTAACAAAGCTAGAATTAAATGGATATATGGCATACGAACAAAGTTATGCACTAAATGTTTTGTATCTTTGCAGACTACATAAAATTTAAGACAGGAGAATAAATATATGAGTTTCGATTTAATTTCAGAATTTAAACCTACTGGAGATCAGCCTACTGCTATTGCAGAGCTAACTCAAGGTGTTAGAGATGGATTGCCTGCACAAACCTTATTGGGAGTAACAGGTTCGGGGAAAACTTTTACTATTGCCAATGTGATAAAGGAAGTCGAAAAACCGACTTTGATTCTCAGTCACAATAAGACTTTGGCTGCACAGCTATATAGCGAGTTCAAGGGATTCTTTCCCAATAATGCAGTCGAATATTTTGTCTCTTACTACGATTATTATCAGCCAGAGGCTTACATCCCCTCATCAAATACATATATTGAGAAGGACTTGTCTATCAACGATGATTTGGACAAACTCCGATTGGCTACTACTACAGCACTCCTTTCGGGGAGAAGGGATGTCATTGTGGTGTCTTCAGTTTCGTGTCTCTATGGTATGGGAAACCCTGAAGATTTTGAGCATTCAACGCTAAAAATAAAGGTGGGTGAAACAATTATCCGTGATGCCTTTCTTCGTCAGTTAGTAGCTGCTCTTTATTCAAGAAATGAAGTTGATCCTAAACCAGGTAACTTTAGAGTGAAGGGCGATACTGTGGATGTTTTTCTTGCTTATGGTGACCCAATTGTACGAATAGTATTTTGGGGCGATGAAATAGAGAGTATAGAAACTTTAGATCCTATTTCGGGTGTGAAAACGGGGACTTATACAGATTTCAGAATTTATCCAGCTAACCTTTTTGTAACCACCAAGGAGCGTATGGATAGGGCTACTGCCGAAATTGAGATTGATCTAGGGCAACAAGTGCAGTTCTTCCAAGAAATAGGGAAACCTTTGGAGGCAAAGCGTTTGTTAGAGCGTGTCTCCTATGATATAGAAATGATTCGAGAAATTGGTCATTGTTCTGGTATCGAGAACTATTCTCGTTATTTTGACAATAGAAAACCAGGAACTCGTCCATTCTGTTTACTCGATTATTTCCCAGACGATTTTTTGATGGTGATAGATGAAAGTCATGTTACGTTGCCGCAAATAAGAGCAATGTATGGAGGCGATAGATCAAGAAAGGAAAACTTGGTGGAGTATGGTTTCCGTTTACAGGCAGCAACAGATAATAGACCCCTTAAATTCGAGGAGTTTGAAGAACTTACACCTCAAACGGTATATATTAGTGCTACCCCAGCTGATTATGAATTAGAGAAATCGGAAGGTGTAATTGTAGAGCAATTGATTCGTCCTACAGGTTTGCTCATTAACCTCTATGCGTTGCTGAATTTCTTCCATCAAATCGTCAATTTGGTTCAAACTTGGTCGAACATCAATAGGAGGATCGAGCAAACCTGTA
>JASLEN010000050.1 GCA_030151105.1 Dysgonomonas sp. | reverse complement strand
ATAGAATGGTCTAAAGTGATGCGTCCCATGATTGGAACGAGTCCTTGCTTGTTAGGACTACTCTTTTTAAGGTAGAGTAAGACCTTGAATTTACTTGTTTTCATAACGCTAAATATTTGTGGGCTTTGCCGAAGGCAAAGTTACCGATTATACAAGCGCTCTTTGTTATGCAAAACACTGTGAATCAAAGAAAAGGAATCCGTTCGCTATTCTCTCGTTTGCTATCTGTTACCTATTTCTTCTTGGCAACGACTAGGGTAACGAGTTGGTAACGCAAAGACTGCTATATTTTGCAATTCTTTGATTTCGTTGAAAGTGAAGAATGAAGTAAATAGACTCATTACAAACGAGTTGCGTTTTGGTTACTTATTGTTGCAGGGGGATGTTTGGGGGTGATTATCCATCAAGCGCGACACTCGTTTGCCACTTCAGTAGCCTTGTCCAATGGAGTTCCCATTGAAAGTGTCTCAAAAATGCTTGGTCATACCAGTATTAAAACGACCCAAATCTATGCTAAAATTACTGATAGAAAAATCAGTAAGGATATGGATCTTTTAGCTCAAAAGATTGACAAAAAGTAGTTGGGCTGATTAATTCTATTAAAGCTGTATAGTTCTAGTGTGATATATACTAGACTATACAGCTTTATGATTTACTCATTGTGGTTTGTTTATCCATTCACCTTATCCATCGTAGCTACAAAATCCAATACCTTATTTGAGAAGCCCCACTCATTATCGTACCAAGCTACCATCTTTACAAATCGAGGGCTTAATTGAATTCCCGCTTTAGCATCAAAGATAGCAGTATGTGGATCTCCTATAAAGTCAGAAGAAACCACTTCGTCATCGGTATAGCCTAGTTTTCCTTTTAAAGCTCCTTCTGATGCTTCTTTCATGGCTTTGCAAATTTCATCGTAAGTCACATCTTTCTTCAATCGTACTGTCAAGTCCACAACTGAGACATCCAATACGGGCACACGAAACGACATTCCTGTAATTTTCCCATTCAACTCTGGTATAACTTTCCCAACAGCTTTTGCTGCACCCGTTGTAGATGGAATAATATTACCAGCTGCTGCACGTCCCCCTCGCCAATCTTTCATCGATGGTCCATCAACTGTTTTTTGAGTAGCTGTGGTGGCATGTATGGTTGACATTAGAGCTTCTTCAACTCCAAATTGATCATTCAAGACTTTTGTAATCAATGCCAAACAATTGGTTGTACATGATGCATTCGATACGATTTGAGTTCCTTTTTTGTAATTGTCATCATTTACACCTGGGACAAACATTAAAGTATCATCTTTCGATGGACCAGACATCACTACATATTTTGCACCCGCTTTGATATGTGCTTGTGCGGCATCTTGAGTCAGAAACAATCCTGTAGATTCTATAATATATTCAGCGTCAATCTCATTCCATTTCAAATTGGAAGGATCTCTTTCGGCACTCACTCGAATTGCCTTGCCATTTACCACCAATTTGCCCTCTTTAGTTTCCACCTTGCCTTCAAATTTACCATGAATGGTATCGTATTTTAGCATGTAAGCAATGTACTCCAAATCTAAAAGGTCATTGATGCCCACGATTTCAATATCATTTCGTTGTTGAGCAGCACGAAACACCAAACGCCCAATGCGTCCAAATCCGTTAATTCCCACCTTAATCGTTTTCATAATTCTTTTGTTTTTGAGATAAATACCTTTTCTTATTTCTTACACTACAAAGATAAAATATATAATTATTGTCTGCAATGACAAGAATCAGTCAAATGCTGCCACGTCTTTGCAATTATTATTATCTTTAGAATCTCAATAGATAGATTATGGAAAATATTAAACATATTGCTATTCTCGTTCTACCGCATTCTACATTGTTGAATATGGCTGCCCCCTTAGAGGTGTTTACACGTGCAATTATAGAAGCAGACAAACTAAATAATAGAGCAGACTTTAGGTATCAAACGCATGTTGTGACAGCGGGAAATGAGAAGCAGATAATGACATCAGCAGGACTTCCAATCGTAACAGAGGGTCGTTTTGAAGATATAGACTACAATATAGACACATTAATTGTATCTGGACTTTCAAATGAGGTAGATTATTATGTGGATCACAAAATCTTAGAATGGCTCTATGAACAATCTAAACAAGTTCACCGAATTTGTTCTATTTGTGCAGGGGCATTTCTGCTAGCTGAGGCTGGTATTTTGAATGGAAAGAGAGCAACTACACATTGGAAACGCTGCGAACAATTGGCAGAAGAATATCCTGAAGTTCAAGTGGAGATTGCTCCCCTATTTATAAAAGATGGCAATGTATATACTTCGGCAGGAATAAGTTCGGGACTTGATCTTTCATTGGCATTGGTAGAGGAAGATATGGGAAGAGCATTTGCTTTGGAAATAGCTAAATTGATGGTTTTGTTTTTGAAACGTCCAGGCAATCAGGTACAGTATAGTAATTTGATGAAATATCAAGAAATCCCCAACTTGTCTATCCGAAAAGTTTGTGAATGGCTCCTTAATCACTTAAATGAAGATCTGCCTGTGGAGAGGCTTGCGGAACAAGTGGATATGAGTCCACGCAATTTTGCACGTGTATTCGCTCGCGAGATGAATGTAACTCCAGCAAAATACATTGACAGATTGAGAGTTGAAAAGGCTAGTCAGTATTTGGTCGAAAGTCAATATTCGTTTGACCAAATAGGCGAACGCTGCGGAATGAAAAATGCAGACAATCTTCGTCGTTTATTTTTGAAAGTTTTGGAAACTACACCTAGTGCTTATCGAAATAGTTTTGCTTCTACTGTGCAATAAGTTTCTGTAATCTGTATTAGGTACACAATTATAATAACTGCATCGCAATCTCGGCACAAGCTTCGGCATCAGCCAATGCGTGGTGATGATTGGTAAGAATATAACCACAATCCTCAGCGACAGTATGTAGTTTATGATTGGGTAAATGTTTCAACTGGCGACGTGCTGCTTGTAAGGTACAATGAAACAAATAGTCGGGATAATCCATCTGATAGGTACGAAAAACTGTCTTTAAACATTTCTCATCAAAGCCTTTATTGTGTGCCACCAAAGGTAAATCTGTTATAAGTGGCTCAATCTGTTTCCATACTTTTGGAAAAACAGCTTCTGTATCCGTGTCCTCTTCTGTCAATCCATGAACATTGGTATTCCAATAGCTATAATAGTTAGGTTCTGGCTGAATGAGACTGTAAAATCTATCTGTAATCTTTCCATTACGAACCACCACAACACCCACTGAACAAACACTGGATGGCTGTTCGTTCGCAGTTTCAAAATCTATGGCGGCAAAGTCGAGGAGCATAATTTATTTCTTTATTCAATACACTTGTAAACTCTTTCCAGTTTTCATCGCTTTCAGTACATTTTCTCTCACTCCTCGTTGAGCAGAAGTGAGTAAACTTGGTTCCATTATTTCCAGCATAGCTCGAAGCTCTTGTAATAATTCTGGTATTTGGCGACATAGCTCATAAGCCAATTTGATACAAAGAGCTCGTGTCCATGGCAATTCTTTTTGCGACATCATTTTCTCTAAACAATAGTCCAAAAAATCAACTCGTGGAGGCTCAGCCAATGGTTGACGATAGAGCAAAGATAGGAGTAATCTGCGTTTACCAGCATGTTGGCAAACAAAAAGTTCTTCTATCAGTTCATCTTGTTTGGAATATAACCATTCATTTTGATGCAAAGAAAAGTGAGTCAGCACCCATGCTGCCTGATAGGCTATCATATCTTCTTTATCAAAAAGCAGATCATATAATTTCTGTTTCTCCTTATCATTGTTCTGTGTAAGATAAGTGATCTCATGAATATCATCCATACCTATACGAGAAGAAAGTTTTGTTCTGAAATCCATAGCTTGAATAGTTGTTTTTTGAGTTGCAGAGCTATTTGGCAAAGTATTGGAGTTTTTTTGTTTTATGTTTAAATCAGCTTTTCGAGCCTGAGAATGTTGCAATCCTTTTTTAAGAGTATAAACCTTACCATCCTTCATTAGCTTTGCACCTGTCTGTTTAAACCAAAATGCTACATTATTATCAATACAAAGTTGACGAATTTTCAGTACCCATTCCAAGTCGCAAACTCGAGCATTATATCCCGACTCACCACCTACAACCACTTGTTCTACCCATGCACCAATATCATAAGTTTGTAAATC
>JASLEN010000046.1 GCA_030151105.1 Dysgonomonas sp. | reverse complement strand
ACTTGATAAAAATGGAAATAAAATACCAGACGCCGAAGCTGTAGGGACTAAGCACTCTCAATTAGGAACAAAACAGGGTCGAAAAGGGGAATACAAGCAAGTTCGTGAATTTAATGAAAAAGGTGAATTCGTTGTGCAAATCGACAAATAAAAAACGCTAAATAACTATTAATCAGTCATCTAGCGTTAATTAAAGTACTCGGAGCGGGACTTGAACCCGCACAGCCGTAATGGCCACAAGAGTTTAAGTCTTGCGTGTCTACCGATTCCACCATCCGAGCATCCTTGGAGCGAAAGACGGGGTTCGAACCCGCGACCCCGACCTTGGCAAGGTCGTGCTCTACCAACTGAGCTACTTTCGCAAGAAATAAGTGCTAAATGAGATTGTACATGAGGCAACGCTTTGACTCCAATTCCATTTAGCGAGTGCAAATGTAAAGTATTTTTTAGAGATTACAAAGAAATGTCAATAAATTATCTTTGTATCACAAAAAGTCCTGGTTGACTGTTGTTGTGTTTTACATTCCAATAGGTCTGAAGATTCGTCTTTGAAGGTCCAGAAAGTACATTTCCAACTCCATTGAAGATATCGTAAACTGTTCCACACTCAGGACATTTTGCTTTTCCTTCATTATCTGGTATCACTTTTATATTGGGGTTACGTTCATGCGTGCAAGCCAAATCATAAGCGTATAGATGATATATTGTACCAGTAATGTGGGATGCACTACAGACTACTAATATTCCTCCATAACCCATCCTGTCTGAAGCTAATCGTGGGGAGGGGAATGCTTTGGCCTGCATGGGTGCATTTAAACTGTGATCTTGTCCCCTCATATCTACTGTGAAGTGTACTTGGGAGTTATATATATAACTTACCTCTTCTTGTCCACAGCTGGTTGAGAGTATGAGCAGTAAAATAATATAAGATATATTCTTTGTCATCCTGTGTTTTATTATAACAACGAGCCAATCTTGCAGTTATTATTCTTTATTTCTATTCCACGCGTTAATATTCCTTTTGAGACCTTCTAGTTTTGCCCTTTTCATCGCAGAACCTTTGAATATTCTTTGATAATTTTCTGTACTCATATTTTCTATTTGCTGGCTTGTTAACTCCAATAGATCAATAGAAGGATGGAATTCTTCAACTTTGTGAGGAGACGAGAATTTATTCCAAGGGCAAACTTGTTGACAAATATCACAGCCGTAAAAACGATTGCTCATTTTAGGAACAATTGTCTCGGCTATTTCTCCTTTATTCTCAATGGTTTGGTATGAGAGACATTTGTTAGCATCTATAACTCTTGGTGCTGTTATAGCTCCTGTGGGACAGGCATCTATACACCTTGTACATGATACACAGTCTGGTAGTTTTTTAGTCTCATCTTCATATTCTAACTCTGCGTTAAGTACCAAGCAGCTGAGAAAGAAGTATGAGCCACGTTTTGGAATAATTAATAGAGAATTTTTGCCGATCCATCCTATTTTAGATTTCGCAGCCCAGTATCGTTCTAGAATTGGAGCAGTATCACAAAAATATCGTCCTTCAATGCTTTTGTCCACTGTCAGGCAATAATTATAAAGAGTTTTAAGCTTTTCTTTTACAATGTCATGGTAGTCTTTACCATAGGCATAGTACGCAATTTGTGGTTTGTCTTCACTCTGGAACTGATGAGGATAATAATTAAGAGCCAGAACAATGACCGATTTTGCACCCTCTACAAGTAGAGTAGGGTCTAATCTTTTCTCTAAATTTCGAGCCATATAGTCCATTGTCGCATGATACTCATTACTTATCCATGCGTTGAATGCTTCTTGGTTTTGAGGATCAACAGGCTCAGCCTTACAAATGCCACAGGCATCAAAACCTAGCGAATAGGCATAATCTTTTATTTTAGCAGTGAGTTCTTGCTTGTTCATCTTCGACAATTAGCCTACAAAACTAATGATTAAATATCTTATCAATAAGAATATTATTTTTCTTAACTTTTAGAAAGTAAGTTGATATCTCCTTCTTTGGCAAGGAGACCTTTAGTCACATTTTTTCTAAACTCTAAAAGTTTAAACCCTTTTGATGGGGAGAAAGTTATCAAATAAATGAAAAAGAGTATGATTGAGATAGCCCATTTTAACACTTCTTGCAGAAGCCTTTCCTTATAAGCCGATTGGGATATTGACTTAGTTCTTAGTTGCTCACTTTTACCTATTGACAATGTTAGTTTATTGAAAAAGTCATCCGTCAATTTATAGGCAGGAATATGATGAAAGATCGGAATGTCGGGGAAATAATATGCTTTCACATTACCCTCTATTAGCCTAAATGCCATGTCTTTGTCTTCAGCGCCCAAGAGAGCTGTTCCTTTTCTTCCAAGGTCGGTATTATACAAGCCAAACTTATCATACAATTCTCGCTTGATGATTGTATGTCCTGTTCCAGGGTAATGCGTTTTGCTCAATAGTTTTACTTTTTTTCCTAGATTGAAATATCCTCCTATCAAACGTTGAGTAAATTTGGACATCCATTTAGGTGTATCTCCCTCGTAAATTGGAGTTACGGGCGAAGCACATAATTCTGCATCTGGAAACTCTAGAAGATATCCGTTTAGTTTCTCCAGATGTTTCTTGCTTATTGTTTCATCATCATCTACATAGATAATGTACTCACCTTTAGCCTCACTAATGCCTCGGTTTAGTGCGTGAGATAGACCTTGATTAAGTTCCTTAAAGTAGGATATTTGTTTGAACTTATATTTCTCCTTGAAGTTTTGGCATATTTCGGCAGTATTATCTGTACTATTATTGTCAATAATAATTATCTCATAGTCTTTCCCCAAGAAAGTTTGCTCGCACAAAGCTGTCAAAGTCTTAGGAAGAAACGTAGCTCTATTATACGTACATGTGACAAATGAGAACCGCATTATTCTGCTGTTTTGCTATTTTCTGTTTTACGTCGCAAACTCCAAACAATAGTTCCCAAGAGAAGGAGAACTAATGATCCAGATGAAATTGTTGCCAATGTTCTGCTTGTATTGTAGGCACTTGGCTCAAACTTAAATACAATTTGATGCTCACCCTTGGGTACAATCATAGCACGGAGTATCCAATTGGCACAGAAATGTGGCGCTGGCTGACCATCCACATAAGCATTCCAACCATTTTTATAAAAGACTTCGGAGAATATTGCTAGTTGATCGCTGTTTACATTTGTTTCGTAAGTCAGTTCATTTGGTTTATATGCTACCAATTTAATGGATGCTAAAGAATCAGTGCTAATTTTTAGATTATTCAATTCAGACTCATATCGTTTGTCAATGATTGCGTCTTTTCGAGGATTTAAATTGTTTAAGGCTGCGATTTCAGCATCTGCATTCTCCACTATTTTGTAGTTGGATACAAACCAAGCATTGCCCAATGCGTGAGGATTTACGATTGGTGCTTGTTTAGCATCGTAAATCAAATAGCGGGTGTTTAGCATATTTAATGCTGTGTTTTGAGCCAATCTAGTCTTTATGCTATCTTCATCTTGTGTTCCAAAAGAGGCATAGATGTTATTAAGCTCAGGTTGCAATCTGCTTTCGATTAGCTGTTGATAGCGTTGAAGTTTAGCTGCATGATAGCCTCCGATAGATTTATGATAGTAGGATGTTGCAGTTTCATTGAATGGATTGTTCAAATTTAAAACGCGATAAGATAAATCCTTGTCTTTCAATATTGCTTCATCCGCAGCCGATTTCTGGAATGTTGCTTGTTGTTGCTCTTTCACAAATTTGTCATCATTCAAGAAACGCTTGTCAACCGTCCATAAGTCTGCCAGAGTAAGAATTGCTAATAAACTAATAGCATACACTGAGATATTTTTCATCTTGCTTTTGTTGATAGCAAACCACATAGTACCTGCTGCCAAAACGATGAAAATGAAAGATCGCATAGCATCCGAACTCAACATATCTCGTCTGTCAGCTAGTGTAGCGCTATAAAACCATGCTGGCATTTGCGTTTTCCACGCAGCGTCATTTGGTGATGTGAAATCAAAAAAGGCGTTAGGTACAATCCAAAGAAGGAGACAAATTCCTCCAGTTATTCCTCCAGCCAAGTATAAAGACTTAGTAAGTTCCTCTTTGTCTAGCTTTCCTTCAAAGAATTCCCGAATTGTCCAAACAGCCATAATAACCATCAATAATGATGGGATAACTAAGGCTTGTGATACAGCTCTAAATTTGCTATAAAGAGGAAAATAGTTATAAAAAAGATCATTAAAAGCATCGAAGTTTTTACCCCAAGCTAAGAAGATAAAAAAGAGAATAGATCCTAAAAAGATCCATTTCATCGGGTTTTTGATGATGATAAGTCCAAGGAGAAAAAGAAAACAAATGATTGCCCCAAAATACACTGGCCCTGATGTTCCTGGTTGATCTCCCCAATAGGTATATGATTGAACTCCTCGTTGGTCAATTTGTTGTCCAAATCCGTTGTAGACCATTTCTTTGTGGAGGTTAGAAGATGAATCGAGCCAACTAACAGAGCCACCTCCATGGATATTTGGTATCAAAAGGGATAGTGTTTCTGATTTTCCATAACTCCATCCAAAAACATATTCTTTGTCTAAGCCATCTGTTTTAGTAGATTCTCCGGTTTTTGCGGTCAATTCGGACTTTCCGCGAGTACTTGTCTTAGACATTTCGTAGTTGGAGTAGATATTTCCAGCATTTGCTAACAAAGCTAGAACAACTGCAATGGCGAGAATTCCAGAGGATTTTAGTAGAGATGATATCTCTTTATTTTTTAGGCATTTTATGACTAGTGTGATATATAATATAGCACAAAGTATTGCTGTATAATAAGTCATTTGCAGGTGATTGCTTTTAATCTGCAAGGCCAATCCTAAAGCCATACATAGCCCCCCTACAATGTATTTGTTTTTGTACATTGCTAGAATTCCGCCAACCACGATAGGCATATAAGCGAGTGCCCACGCTTTGGTGACATGCCCAGCATCCAATATTATGATATTGTAGGACGATAGCGAATAAGCTATTGCTCCAAACATTGCCATTGGAATGCTAAACCCTAAAATCAGAAATAAGATATAAGCCATCAACATTCCTGCAAAAACAGGTCCTGCGGTAGTGTTGCCTAAAGCTTTTAAAGGAGCTTCCACATAGTCTAAGAAGTTTGGACTTCCTCCCCACACTCCAATTTGATAGGACGGCATTCCCGAAAACATACCTCCTGTCCAAGCTGAGCTTTCGCCTTCATTATTATAAAGCTCTCTTATATCTTGTGACGACCCTTGAAACTGTGTTACGTCATGTTGAGGAAGTGATTTCCCGTCAAAAAACTCAGGGCTAAAATATATAACAGTTGCTAGAAGGAAAAATACAACAACAGCTATATGCTGCAATGCTTTGCTTAGGAAGGCTTTTTTATCTTGTATCATTATTTCTATTTTGAAGTCGTATGACTATTTATTTGTTTCTTTTTTCAAGTATATATATAACAGAACTGCATTTGTTTTTATTGAATAGACTGCGTAAGAAATATATTCCACCTTTGGTTAGTCCAACAAAACTTGCAAGAAATGTTCCTTTATATTTTTCACTCAGCATGGAGATATAAAACGCATCAAAGAACATGGGTTTTATATCTACAAGGCTAAAGTTATGTTTGTTTGCTAAGAGTTCAAAGTCATTTGGCGAAAAATGCCACAGATGTCTAGGTACATCATAAGCCGCCCATTTATCAGAATAGGCCTTTGCATCGAAGGAATTCTTGTTAGGAAGAGCAATTATTAGCGTTCCATCCTCTTTCAGCACTTGGTGAATTTTGGCTAGAGTTTCGTTTAGTTTCTCTACATGCTCTAGCACATGCCACATGGTGATGACATCCTTTTGTTTGTCTGATAATTGAAATAGGTACTCATGTGTGTGAGTATCAAGGTCAAATTTAGATTTTGCATATTTTCTA
>JASLEN010000434.1 GCA_030151105.1 Dysgonomonas sp. | reverse complement strand
GAGGTCGCAATAAATATTATTTGTGTAGATTATATACAAAGTGTGCTAGGGGAGATTGCGAAGTGATTTTACGATCTCCCTTAATTATTTTCTAGCCAATCCCTATTTCATTACACTTACTCGCTGAATAATGTTGAACATCTGACAAATGTCATCAAGATGTAGTTCAAAATTGCTGTATTCGGGCGACGGGTTGAGCGAATGGCAAGTAATAGTTCCTTTCTCCAAATCCTGATCAATTATCTGCTTGCATAATATGGTATTATTCAGCACGATAATCCAGTTGGGATATTGGTGAATATGTAGTTTGTCGCGCCATAGATCTCTACTCAACTCCCGAGCCAACACAATATCACCCTCGCACAGGCTACCTCTAGTGTCATCGTCCATGCTATCTCCCTTGATTTCGAATGCCATATAACGTCCATGACCAATTTTATCTACAATAAAATTATATTGCTCCATTACTGCATCTGCCTCCAAATCAATACATTCGTCCACATACTTGGCATAGGCCTTGATGGGAACAAAGGGCACAGACATCAGAAAACTGCCATTAGGCATTTCGAAATACTGCGTACCCGTTTTTGTAATCAGGTAAGGATTTTGCCCTCCCTCAGCGTCTTTGAGCATCTCTCCCTCCCCTTTCAGAAGCCACTGTGTGTTCAAATCGGGGTAAGAGTGCTCTATTTGCTCTAGTTTGTCAATGCCAATACTCTTCCTAATACTATTGATGTAGCCATTAGAAGCATTAATAGAGCGTTCGAATTCTGCATTCGTAATTCTCTTATGTCCTATATATTCTTTCAGTCTCTCTGCAACACTCATAATGTCAGTAGTTTATTTTGAGTTAACTTATTTTAACCCTCCGTGCTCTATTTCGCTCTATTTTTATTTGTTTAAATATAGAGCGTTGTCTATCTTTGTAGAGCGATGTTAGAGCAATCGCTTTTGCAAATAAAGTAAAAATAGAATTATTAACCCAACAAAACTACAAAAATATGGAAGCAGTGAGGATAATGTGTCAGCTATCGGAAGCGCAAATAGCAAAAGCTGTAAGCTATGTTTCTAGCGTTTTGCCTACTGATATCGATGATGTGAGCGATGTGGACGAGCTTATGTTTATGAATTCTGTAAGAGTATGTGTCGATTTTGGGCAAGATTCTTTAGGAAAGCTAAAGGTGCTCTCTGCTGAGATCTTAGATAGAGATTGGGATATTTTGGATACAGATTCGTTTGCTTTTGCTCAATATTTGCAGCCCATCATTGAAGATTATAATGATCGAAATACTGAAATAAGAAAACAGAGTAGGTCAATATTGACTGAAAGTAGAAGTCTTCAATTGAGCTAAACATAGACTAGCTGTTTTGTCTCAGGCTGTAATGCCATCTCCATTAAAATATCTGGATGTACATCAGTTAATATTTGATGCAGAGTGGATTATGTGCCAAAATGACTCTGAATAGTCTAATCCTTTAACTTGAAAATAAACAAATTATATGAAAAAAGTGAATGAAAAACAATTGCAAGAGGTAGGAGTAATTCTTCTGGTCTTTTTCCTGATAATGATGGTAAGTTCTTGTATATCTCGATGTAGTGAAATTAAATTAGAGCATTCTAGATTTCAGGATTTACATCAGCAACAAGAAATGATCGATTATCATAGAGCTCAAGGAAGAGAAATTTTAACGTATTAATAATCTAATAAAGTATTGAAAATGAAACGTAAACTCAATCTGGAAAATAGAGGCGTGAGAGCTAATTGCAATCATTGCCAATTTGGAGGAGTGGTAGATAACTATATGTGCAGTTGCTCTAATGGGAAAGTGAATAATGAATTTAAGCGTTCTGTTGGGTATCGTAAATGTGCTGAATTTAAATTAGATACACAGAAATATGATGCTCTAATTTATGCTTGAGATGCTCTTTCGATAATCCTTTGTTTTTCAATAATCTAAACACAATGAAGCCAAATATTACGATACAAACCAAAAAAGCTTTTTTCTTCTCGCATGATAGCAACGCTCGCAATGACGAGAAGATTATCAATCTGCGTATGCAGCATGGTGCAGAGGGCTATGGTGTTTATTTTATGTTGATTGAAATGCTTTTGGAGTCAACGGATTATAGACTTGGAACGCAATATCCAGCTTTGGCTTTTAATTTACGTGTTGATAGAGAGGTAGTTAGGTCTGTGGTAGAGGACTTTGGGCTGTTTCAGCTTTCAGAAGATTCTGCTTCGTTTTACTCTCAAAGTTTGAATGAAAGAATGAAGCCTTTAGAGCAAATTAGAGAGAAACGCAGGAGAGCAGGAATTCGCTCAGGTGAAGTGAGGCGGGCTAAGGCTGCTGGAAAATCAACTAAAAAGAAATTGGCAAGTAATTTTCATAAAGATGTTGATAAAGAGAAGGATAAAGATAGCCCTGTTGCTGATTTGATTGCATTTGATACTGATGCTTTTATACCGCCTACTGAGACTGAATTGAACAAGTATTGTCTTGATAATAAGATGGATATTGATACTGGTTTGTTTGTCGATTTTTATCAATCAAAGGGTTGGATGGTAGGGCAGAACGAGATGAAGGATTGGAGAGCTGCATTGAGAGGCTGGTACAGAAATGAGTCTTTGAAGCCGAATAGGAAGCAGCAATTAAAGGAAGTTCAAGCAACATTAAATATTGCAAAGTTTTGTAACGAAAAGGCTTATGAAAGATTTTGACGATGTGTTTCAGCAAATGAAGCAGTTTTCGATGCCGCTTCCTGGTGATAAGGTTCAAATTCAGTTGAAAGATGCAAAAATGGTTCTAGAGAATGCTCTAATGTATTTTCTGAAATTTGAAAATAAGGAGTTGAAATGGTTGCCCGAATATGATGAAGTGGCTGATTGGCTGACAGATAATAAGGGACGTGGACTCTTCTTGTATGGCAATTGTGGACGAGGTAAGAGCTTGATGGTGAGGTATGTGTTACCTGCTATTCTTCTCAAATATTTCAACAAAATAGTGAATGTGTATGATATGCGAGAGTTGAATGTGGAGTTAGATAACGCTCTCGAAAAGCGAATATTGACATTGGATGATGTTGGTGTAGAGGAGGTTGTGAATGTGTATGGTAATAAAAGATTGGCATTTGCAGAGGTGATGGACGCTGCCGAAAAAGATGGAAAGTTGGTGATTATTTCGTCCAATTTGCAAGAGGATGATTTACGAACTCAGTATGGATTTCGTGTCGTAGATCGTGTAAGAGCCTGTACTAGGCGAGTGTTGTGTGTGGGTGAAAGCCTTAGATATTAGTGGTTTGTAAGTTTATATTATAAAAAGTTTAGTTATGAGATTAGGAAATTCGAACGGAAATAATAGAGGAAAAAGATATTTTGTGCGTGGTAGAGATGATCAGAATTTGGATGTGGTGTATGCCGAAAAGGCTGAGCATTTTGCAGAATGGTTTTCGAAAAATATGATTGCTCAAAAAACGCAATTGCTAAACAAAAATACCTATAATGATGATGCCTTCAATGAAACATATCTTCGTATTTATGAGATAGTTATGTTTACGGGGAGAGAGATTAGAGATTATGCTTCTTATTTTCATAGAGCCTATTTTACTAATTTGATACAGCTTGCTACTCAGGGTAATAGGTATTGTGAATTATATCCTAACTACGATGTTGAGGAGGATGTGGATGCGGATTTGTTGGAAGCTGTGGAGGTGAAAAATAGGTTGCTGAGTGATGATATAATGTCTTATGTATATGATAGATATGACTTGAAAGAATTCGAGATTTTTAAGATGTATATAAATCTTAAACCAGCTGTCAACTATCATTCGCTGGCAAAGATGACTAACTGCAAGTATCATGTTATTCAGCGTATGATCTCAAGAATTATTCAAGATGTGAAAGAGAATCAGCAATTCGTGGTGCGTAGGCGCTATTTAGTGGGCGCTTAGTCTATTCGTTTATCGTATTATAAATATTATTTAGTTCATAAAGTGAAACAATTGGCGAACAAGATTTCGAATATCGTTGTTTAATAACTAAACGGACGTACCAAATATAGGATGATGAAATTTTTAATATCCGGACGACGGATTCGGTGGCACCGAGCCTTTCGATGGGAACGGCCCCGGCCGCGGAGGGTCAGGTAACGGCGGTCGCGGTGCC
>JASLEN010000405.1 GCA_030151105.1 Dysgonomonas sp. | reverse complement strand
CTACACATTGCTAGAAACCATCCCGAAATAGATGGTAGAGCAATAAATGCGACTGTCCATATTAACAAAAGAAATAGCCCTCGCATCCATCGGGCAGCTAAGGGTTGTAATATATATTTCAGGATAAATTTATTCATGGCTCATTTGTTCTCCCCAATTTAAGTTTAAGGTTACATCAGCAATATCGTCAAACATCTTCTCGTGTGAAGCTACAATGACTAATCTATCTTCTGACAGTTTTATAATTTGAGGAAGAATGACCTCAATGGTTCCAGTATCTAGATTAGCAGTAGGCTCATCTAAAATAGCGATTGGTCGAGGATGTAGTAACATTCGGGCAAAAGTGACTTGTTGTTTCTCTCCACCAGAAAGCTGTTTTCCGTTATGGCTCAACTCGGCTTCCCATTTGTCTTCTTTCTTTTCTACAATTTTATCAAGAAAATCAGGATATTGATTGTGTAAGTCAGCCTCTTTTTCCAGAAAAACATTGTATCGAAGAGTTCCATCAAAAATAAAAGGAAACTGATTCATATAAGATGTGTTCGCTTTCACCCATTGATGAGACCAAGCGTTGTCTTTGCCATTTACTGAAACTGTACCATTTTGTGGATACAGGCTTCCTGTAAGTATTTTTAGTAAAGTCGATTTTCCAGATCCAGATATACCCTTTACCAATACCAAGCCTTTGGTGGGTAATTTTAGATTGATATCGTTGAGTACCTTTGCCGCAGAATCGGGATAGGTAAACTCCAGTCCTTTGATTTCAAAAGAGCTGAATGACTCTTCGATGTTGATTGGCAAATCATTCACTTCTTGATTCAATATAGGGAGTATCAATTTGGCTGACGCTAAAGCCTTATTACGGTCGTGATAAGCACTTACAAATTTTCGTAAGTAGAAGAAAAAGTAAGGAGACAGAGTGAGTAGCAATAATGCTGTCTGAAAATCATAACCTTTTCCATAGTTAGGGCCAACCATAATTCCAAGTAAGCTCATCCCTAAATAGATAGCGACGGCAGCGATGGAAATGGTGACGAAAAGCTCCAATACGGCCGAAGATAAAATAGCGACACTCATCACATTCGTTGTTGCCTTATTTAACTCTTTACTTTTTTTAGATAAGAATAGATATTGAAATTTGAAATTGTCAAGATTGACAATTTCGGCAACTGTTTGTAAACGGTTATAGAACACTGCAGAATATTTCATAAAAAGATTGATATGCTTTTTATGCAGAGCCTCAGCTCCTAAGCCGATAACAATCATCTGGAATGGAATAACCAACAAGGAAATTAGAAGAATAACAGACACCCACTTTTCGATAAAGAAAATAATGACCAATAAAAACCCACTTACGACAACAGATGCAACAGCATAGGGAATAAAAAATGCAAAGAATGGTCTCAGATCATCACTTATTCTTGTAACTAGTAATGTACTTGATATGGAGTCTGATTGGCTATTGTTGAGCAATAGTGGATAAAGCTTTTGTTTGATTTTGGAGACAATAATATTTCCAGCCTTGTAATTGAGTTGGGATGAAAAATGTGCAAAAACATATCGCCCTGTAAGAAATGCTGAAGCATATAGCAATGTTTGTGGTAAAACTATTCCATCGCTGAGCCATAGAGCTGCAAATTTTGACAAATACCAGCAAAATAAAACAAAGCATCCTGCACTTAAAATAGTACATGCTGAAGCTGAAATATATATGCCTTTTGCTTCTGCGATCTTTGTGCCTAGCCATCTAGAAGCATTTTCGGGTTTAGAATTCATTGTTAATCTGTGATTTTGATTTCCTTCAAGACGAAAATTTGTGAGTGCTGATAGATTTTCCTGTTTACAGTTTTGTTATCAGCAAAATAATTATTTATATAAAGGAATGTCAGCCCTTTTTTAGAATAGTATAGCCCCTCATCCCGCATGTGCGCTATTGTTAAACAATATGCAATGTCGTATTGTTCAGTCTTGCCCTATATTTAGGGTAAGGCTGGATAAGGATAAATGCAAAGAAAGTCAAAATAATTAAGAATGAAGATTGTCAGGGTTGTGAATTCTCTATTTTTGGCAGTTATTGGGGTAACAATGATGATTGCTTTTTCATTTTGTAATTGGGTTTTCATCAATTAATATATATAGTTGAGAAAGAAAAAATACAGAATGTTAACGACTTGAATATGATCTGTATATATAATTAATTTGCTAATGTTACTGTATATATTACTGCTCCAAATTGAGCACTACCCTCTTGTATATAATATTTAACTTGAGATTTAGTATCCGTTCCTCGATATGCTAAAAATAAAACAAAGCAAATTATACATATCAATGGTTTGATTTTCATGGTGAGTTCTTTTTTATTTTTTGTCTTCTTCCAATGAAGAAATATAGTAAAACTCCTAATAGATTGAGACAAACGACAACTAATAACCAAACTAGTTTATCATTCTTTTCAAACCTCGATACAAGAATATCTATAAGTGCAAAAAACGGCAAAAATAATATTGATAAACATAAAATAAA
>JASLEN010000393.1 GCA_030151105.1 Dysgonomonas sp. | reverse complement strand
AATATAAAGCATATACTAACCAATAAAAATAACTATATGATTAAAATAAGAGAGGACGAACATAATGAGTATTTTGAAGATTATTTCGAGGGTACACCGATAATGTTTATCAAAAATAAACGCACTCAAGAAATATGTATCAATATGGACGATGTAGCCAACATACTAGGACTAGGCGACAACTTCAATGAGTTTCTAGGTACTGATACAGGCTTAGACTTTATTAATGAGTGGAATAAAAACAATCCTGATAAAGCGTTCTTTGGCGATGCAGTAAAGAGTATAGACGACATAAATAAAAAATAGCCGTTCGCATTGCATTCGCTTTATGAGTATATTGTAGGATAAATAATAGACAAATGACTAAGATAAAACGGAACATACCAGCTCATAAGTCAGCAATGGTATTCGATACAGCAGTAGACTTGTGCGAAGATCACAAAGAAGTAATCTATCACACTAAAGAAAATACTAACATATATTGGTTTAAGACAGACCAACTAAGAAAATTAATTAAAGAAGCTATGTACATGGGTTACGATGCTGCAATGGCTAACAACGAACAAGAAAAGGTATAGATTATATTTGTCTGAATAAGTTATTTATTTGTTTCTTGAGAACAGCTTACTAGAGATAGTAGGCTGTTTTTGTATGTAGCTCGATGTGCAAAGTGCTCACTTCTCTAATTTGATACAAAAGTTGAAATAACTCAAAATGTAGATACTTATTCTCTAACATTGATGTTAGTTGTTATTCTTAATCAAATATATTTGAAGTATAGAAAATAAGTAGGCACTATAAACGTGGAGAAGTAGATGTTTTTCGCTTTACGTTAACGCTAACGTTGACACTCTTAAATAAAGAAAAAGACTAAATAGCTATTATTCAGCTACTTAGTCTTAATTATTCCCTCAAATATGTGGTACCTCCAGGAATCGAAAATATTTCCTAAAAGTACTATTTTTCAGCAAGTTATCTTTCTACAACAATGTAAGTCCCTTGAATAAGGTCTTCACTAGTTTGCACCTTTCAACATTAGATTGAGTATTGGGTACGATTTCTGAGATAAAGATAGTAAAACTTCTTGATTCACCTCTTATATAGAGATACTAACTTCAGTAGGTGTCTCAATCAGTGTAGCTATTTTTGTAGTAACAACACTATATAAGTCAACTTCAATTGCAGGTGTATCCAATGAGATAATTAAAGAATATCGTATTTTTTTATTATATTGTTTTAGGTTAGTACGCGTTTTCCACCACCCTCCGATTGGATATACAGAAATTAAGTTGCATGTTGCTAATTGAGCAGCAGTTAACCTTAACTCATCAGAGTGAATTGACCCTTTATTCCTATTATTTGCACCTATCAACCATCTTGTAGAATCATTACTACCCCTATCTTCATTTTCTTCTGCTTGAATAAGACGATTAATTCTAGATAGAAAAGTTACTCTATCCTCATTTTCATTGTTTACATCGAATCGCAATCCACACGAAGCATATCTATATTTATCCTTCCAACCTATTTCTCCGGGAGCTGGATCAATAAAGTAAGATAAAGTTATTTTCATTGTTACATCTACTTCTGCTAGTTGCTCTAAAATTTCTTGAGGCCAAGGTAATTCAAAAAAATGCATCTCATTGATTTTAGGATTGGCAAAGCCTCTTTCTTTTTTAAAAGGTTGGATTGTTTCCTGAGCTATGTATGTAAAGCCATTTTCTGTACTAAACAAAGCTCTATCTTCAGATGGAACACCATAACCACAATGTCGCAATCTTCTCTCCATGTCTCTCCTATTAGTGGCTGGAAACTGTGCCTCCATACATGGAGTCCAATTTGCAGAATGTACAATCAGCCCTCGAATACTTTCAGCCCATAGGTGAGGATATTTAGTTTGTAATTTTCCTGCGAAATGAGAAGCTAAGGCTGTAGCAGCACTAGTCGCATTTATAACATCAAAATAATTGCTTCTTGTATAATTTTTATTTGTTGTCATTAACTCTAAATCAGGATGGGATGAAAAGGGAATATGACTATCATTAGTCTTATACAAATTACCTCCTTCAAACATAACCTCAGGTTTAATTAAGGAGTTTTTTTCCCATAATACAGAACTTCTAGAAAAGGGACTAATACCTCCACTAGGTGCTACACGATCAAATCCATATAAGTCCTGACTATTAATTGCAATTGCATTTGTAAAAGCTCCAACAGTAAGGCAATTCCATGATTGAGCAGGGTTTTGAATCTGTCTAAGGCTATGACTATTAGGGTAATCAGCTATAATCTCTTTATCAAGATTGTTAATATCACTTATATTACCTGCTGAGATTAAAAATAATCGTCCACTTTTCCCATCATTGTAACTAGTTGAGTCAACAGCTCCAGACCAAGATGTAGGTCTACCTAACTCACTAGCTTCAGCTGTGAGAGCCATGCAATAGCATATGTTTTTATTAGGAAAAATAATTTCAGATGATGCTACTGCTTGTTTTGTCAAAAAACCCCAAGACTCTTTAGGGTTTGGAGCTGTATATGGATATAATTTAACTGATCCTATTTGATTTTGAATTAGAATTTGTTGAGAATTCGCTAAATAAGGAGATAAATCACCATAAATAACAGTCCCACACATTCTTGTACCATGTCCATCTCTATCAGCTACACCTTCGCCAACAACTGTATCACAATTGCTAATTGGGACAATAGGCTCCAAGAGAGGATGACCATTATTGACTCCTGAATCTAAAACACAAACAACAGAATCTGTGTTAGAATTTATTTCTATTCTCTTACATAAATCATCTAC
>JASLEN010000193.1 GCA_030151105.1 Dysgonomonas sp. | reverse complement strand
GTCTAGTGCAATCATTTTATTGTCGATAGCACGTTGATCCATTGCGCAGTCACCTACCAATTTAGGAGCAATAACAGCGTTTACGTTTTCAACAGCTTTAAGAACTCCTTTTCCTAGGTATCTTTTTTTGTCACCATCACGAAGTTCAAGAGCCTCATGCTCTCCTGTAGATGCTCCCGATGGAACAGCTGCACGACCAAATGCACCACATTCTAGTGTTACGTCAACTTCTAGTGTTGGATTACCTCTTGAATCCAGAATCTCACGAGCGTGAATACTTTCAATTCTCATTTCTTATTTGTTTTATCGTTAATAATTTATTCCTTTTAATTTCAATTATTTTGAAACAAAAATACTCATATTTATTTATATATATCGAATTAATCTGAGAGAACCTTCCCTTAAAATGCTATTTTTGTGTTTAATTTACTTTTCACAATAAAAAAACTGCTATGATTGCGATATTGATATCTTGGCTCTTAATTCTTTTTATATCTATTTCTTTTGGCGGCATATTGCTCAATCTCCAAAAGTTTTTTTGCAAAGATGATGAGTTTGAGGTTTACTCTACAGTGGATTTGACATTGCTAGGGCTTTGTTTTTTATTGATCCCTTTGTCTGTTGTTTCCTTGTTTTTTCCATGCAATGGTTATGTCTTACTGGGTATTGTTTTGATTTCAGGGATGTTTTGGTTTTTTGACACTTCATGTCTTTTTAGCTATTTGCAGAAGTTGAAATCAAGTTTTTCCAGATTGTCTAAATTAGAATTGTTTTTATTATTCTTGCTTTTTATTTCTTTTCTGCTTCTTGCCATTTGGAATCCTAATTCAGAATATGATCCTCGATATTATCACTATCAGAATATTCAAATGATGGAGGAATATCCTGTTATACCAGGTTTGGCGAACTTAGAGGACCGTTTTGGTTTCAATTCCAATTATTTTTTACTTTCGGCAGTTTTTAGTTTATCTTCTTTTTTTGGTACTTCAATCTATGGATTGCAATCTTTTGTATTCGTACTAGTGGCTGTGTGGCTTCTGAAAGAGGTCTTTTTATCCAATTTTGAAACAAAAAGTTTGTTGGCATTCCTCTTTTTTGTGCCTCTTTATTATATTTTTTCTGACCAAATTTCTGATACATCTACTGATATTTTGCCTTCAGTGATGGTTTATTATTTGGTTGTCAGATATTTTCAGAACCCAAGTTTTTCGAAGCAGCCTGTTCTGCTCTTTGTTTTTGTGCCCATAAGTATTGTTACGTTCAAACTTTCGTATGCCATTTTTGCACTCATTGTTGTTCTTGTATTTTGGATGCTTCTGAAACAAAAAGGCTACAAAAAAACAGCTTTTGTTGTCTCTATTTCTTTTCTTCTTGTAGTGTTCTGGCTGATTAGAAATGTTATTATATCAGGATATTTAATTTATCCTTTGCATGAAATAGATTTGTTTGCTTTTGATTGGAAAGTACCAAAGGAGGTAGCCGTTATCGAACGTAATTTTATAAATAGTGCAGGGAAATACTTCCTTAATTTGTATTCAAATCATATTCCTTATCCTCACTTCTCTCTCGAAAATTGGAGATTTAATTTTATAGCTGTGACTGGTATGTTGATTACGCTTTGTGGTTTTTCCATTTTTACATTTCTTGCTATGGTGGTAGTAGATAAATGGAAAAAATATAGAATGCTGAGTGGTGAAACTCTTATTGTAGTTGTATTACTTATTCTTTGTTTTTCTTATTGGTTGATTTCTGCACCTGCATTCCGATTTATTGCAGGAATTGTATGTGGTATCTTGTTTATAACAGCAATATATATATCGCAACTAGTCAACAATAGAAAGCTTTCAATCCCTCAAGGTCTTAAATTTTCTATTGTTGGAGCTATAGTTGTCTTAATCTTTTTGTCTAAAGGTGTTTTTTGGAATTACAAGGCATTGCCATTTTATCGAAAATCCTTAGAGTTTAATCCTCCTCATACATTGGCAGTGAGACCACTTCGTCATTTGCAGGATATCGAAAGTTATTCTCCAGCATGGAGAGGCTACCAAGAGTACTATATGGGGGATGTATTGATTTACATGAAATCTTACAAGGTGCCTAACGAGTATATTTTACTTGATAAAATTCCTTCGGTTGTATCTTTAAATATGGAGTCGAGAAGGGTCGATCATGGACGGATTCTTGATATCAATTCTGTCGAGAATCGAGGTTCTACGATTCAAGACGGATTTAGAGCAAAGCAAAACAGTGATTTGTATATCAAAGAATTGTTGCATTAATCTATTTTCAATTGATACTAGCCCATAATGTGCCAAAGTTAGACGTAAATAGTTTGACTGATATTGCCATCAAAATGATACCGAAAAATTTTCTCAATACATATACCCCACTTTTTCCAATCAATTTTTCCACAGCATATAATTTGCTCAGAACTACGAATACGATGACCATATTTATTAACAGACCTATAATAATTTCTGTCACCTGAAATTCTGCACGCATCGAAAGTAGCGCTGTGAAAGTTGCAGGCCCTGCTAATAGAGGAAATACAATAGGAACCATTGTGGCTGACGTATTGGGTGAATCATTTTTGAAAAGTTCTACCCCAAAGGTCATTTCCACAGATATAATGAAGATGACAATAGCTCCTGCAACAGCAAATGAGCTTACATCAACATTGAATAACTTGAGAAGTCCTTCTCCCACAAAAAGGAATGCTGTCATGATGAGGAATGCAACCACTGAAGCCTTCAAGGCGTTGATGGTTTGTCCCTTGCTGAGGAATCCGAGGAAAATAGGCACGGATCCTAATACGTCTATCAAAGCAAAGAGTACTATGAATACACTTGCTATGCCTGTAATGCTTAAACTCATAATTTAGATAGGTTTAGTCGGTTGTTTCTTTATCAGATATAGGGCACTTGTTCTACTATATCGGTTTGATTGTAAAGATAGTTAAATTTTGTTGTCTGCTAGAATGGCAATACATTAAAATCTTTTGTAGATTTGTTATGAAAGACTTTACTGAAAAAGGAAGAATAAAGATGGAGAATTTTGGATTCGTAAAAGTGGCTGCTGCTTCGCCAAGAGTGCAAGTAGCCGACCCTAAATATAATGTAGAACGTATCTATGAGACTATAGTGAAGGCTGAGGAACAAGATGTATCTATAGTGGTTTTCCCCGAACTGAGTATTACTGCCTATACTTGTGGCGATTTGTTTAATCAGCAATTGTTGATTGACAAAGCTGCCGAGAGTTTGGTGTGGCTGTGTGAGCAGACTAAGGGGTTGGATATCACATCTATAGTAGGTTTGCCTATTGTGGTGGATAATTGCTTGTACAATGCTGCCGCAGTTCTTGGGCGAGGACAGATTTATGGAATAGTGCCAAAGACTTTTATTCCTAACTATGGAGAGTTTTACGAGAAACGTTGGTTTGCAAGTGCAAGGGAATTGAATCAAAACTATCTGCGTCTGAAGGGATATCCGCACGAAATTCTCATTTCTAATGATATCATATTTCAAATGAATGATTGTCAATTTGGGATAGAAATATGTGAAGACTTGTGGACTACTATTCCTCCTTCTAGCTTTGGGGCTTTGTATGGAGCAGATATTATTTTTAATCTTTCAGCAAGTAATGAGACAGTTGGTAAACATTCTTATAGACGTAATCTAGTAGCTATGCAATCTGCTAAGTGTCTGAGCGCTTATGTGTATTCTTCGGTTCCATCTACGGAATCCACAACCGATTTGGTTTATTCTGGATGTACCCTAATTGCAGAAAATGGTCAAATACTAGCAGAGGGTGAACGTTACTCTTTCGATGATCAATTGATAGTAGCTGATATAGACATTGAGAGATTGCGCCAAGAGCGACTGAGAAATAAATCTTTTACCACTGCTGAGTACCGAACATTAGATCGTGTGGAGTATTCTTACATTGCAGTAGATAAAGTTTGGGAGCAAAAGTCTAAATGTCAGGAGGAATATAATCTTAATAGATATATTGCTAAATCTCCATTTGTCCCTACGGATAAAGAGGAGCTGCATAATGCTTGTCGAGATGTTTTTTCGATTCAAAGTAATGGGTTGGCTCGTCGATTGATGCATACGGGGATTCAAAAATCTGTAATAGGAGTTTCTGGAGGATTAGACTCTACACTTGCTTTGTTGGTTTTGGTAGAAACTTATGATAAATTAGGTATTGATAGGAAGCATATTCATGGCATAACAATGCCAGGCTTTGGCACATCAGATAGAACCTATGATAATGCTATCAAGCTGATGGAGGCTTTAGGGATCACAACTCTCGAGATATCTATTGCTGATGCTGTAATTCAACACTTCAAAGATATTGGCCATGATGTTGATAATCATGATGTAACTTACGAGAATTCTCAAGCTAGAGAGCGTACTCAGATACTGATGGATTATTCAAACAAAATAGGAGGCTTGGTAGTTGGTACGGGCGATTTGTCTGAATTGGCATTAGGGTGGTGTACTTATAATGGCGACCATATGTCTATGTATGCTGTCAATGGTAGCGTGCCTAAGACGTTGGTGAGAGCGCTTGTGGTTTGGTATGCTGATAATAAAATGAGTGGGACAGTACAGGATGTGTTGTATGATATTGTGGCTACCCCTGTTAGTCCAGAATTATTGCCATCAACTACTAAGGGGGAAATTGCTCAAATAACAGAAGATGTGGTGGGACCATATATTTTGCATGACTTTTTCTTATATTATATGTTACGTTTTGGTTTCTCTCCCAAAAAGATTTTCTTTTTAGCGCAGAATGCATTTAAGGGAGAATATGCAGATGAAGAGATTGTAGGCTGGATGAAAGTTTGTTATAGACGTTTCTTTACCCAACAATTCAAACGGTCATGCCTTCCCGATGGTCCGAAAGTTGGCTCGGTGAGTCTTTCTCCTCGTGGTGATTGGAAGATGCCAAGTGATGCATCCTATAATCTATGGATGAGTGAACTTGAGCTGCTATAAATAAGTAGTTTAGATAGCATAAGAAAATGATTAGAACGAGTTGGTTGCATACGCAACTAGCTCTTTTTCAGCAAGATGTAATTCTTAAAAAGGATAGTTTCTTTTGGAACTAAATTTTATTCGTCTATCTTTGCCCTCCAATTTTAACTAATGTAAACTAAAATATGATTAAGAAAACATTGTTATTTGTTGGGGCAATGGCCTTTAGTAGTTTTGCAAGTGTGTTTGCAGGAGGCTATTTGACTAACACGAATCAAAGTGCTCGTTTTGGACGTTTGTTTGCCCTAGAAGCAATGACTAATGCTGCGGATGCAGCATATTATAATCCTGCTGGTACTATTAAGTTGTCAGAAGGTTTCCACTTCACTTTCAGTAATCAAAGTGCATTTCAAGAAAGAATTATAAACTCAGACTTTATAGGTTTCAAAGGAGGTCATAAAGAGTTTATAGGGAAAGCTTCGGCGCCTGTTATTCCTAGTTTGCAAGGAGTTTATCGTAAAGGTAATTGGGCATTGTCTGGTAATATTGGGCTTATTGGTGGAGGTGGAAAGGCTACTTTCAATGATGGTTTGCCTATGTTCGAAGCGCCAATATCAACGCTGCCTGCTATTATAAATGGAGCGACAGCAGGGATGCTTCCTCCAGGAACAAAGTTGTCTGCAGATGGGTACTCTATAGATCAATATATGTCTGGAGCTAACTACTTCTTTGGTGGGCAAATTGGAGGAACTTACAAGATTAATGAGATGTTTTCTGTGTATGGTGGTTTCCGTAT
>JASLEN010000348.1 GCA_030151105.1 Dysgonomonas sp. | reverse complement strand
GTCAGTAAGAGTCCCTTCCACCGCAGGTGCTAGTTTTTTTTCATCTTCTAAAGCTACCCTTGGCATTAGAAGTCCTTTTGTAGAGTTTACTCCTTTTTCATTGTTTTCTTTCAAATCTAAGATGACCCCTGATTTAGGTGTAAATAAACTGCCAATTGTGACTTGTGCATTTGTGTGTGAAAAGATAAAAATGCTTATTAAAAGAAATGTAATTTTCTTTAACATCATAGTTTCTAAATAAATGTAGTTAAATAAATCTGGTTATGGTGTCATACATATAAGCCCAAGCAATGATAATGTGTGTTAATGGTTTATCTGCTTTAGGATTATTTCATATAGTTTCGTAAACAAATATATAATTTATTTAAAAGAGGAGTCTATTATGGTTCATTCAATTAATATAATTTAACAAAACGCGCATTGTTAATGGTATATTCAGTATTGACTTAATTGTGTGTTTAAACTAGTTGTTTGATATATAGGTCTATAACGGAAGACGATAATCGAAAATATAGAGGTTAGATAAATTATGCTAACCTCTATATTATATTTATTGTTAAAACATACCTAATTTAAGCCCCATAAAGAAAGTGCGAGGCAGACCTGGTCCATACATATAGCCAGCGTCTCTGTCCATCCCCTTATCAAAATCTTTTTGGAAACTATTGAATACATTTTTTATGCCTCCATTTAGTTGTAGAGTCAAGCCATTAGTCAATTTGAAGTCGTAAGCAAGTCTCATGCCCAAGTCAAAGAAGTCTTTAGTGTGTTTCAACTCATTTTTTTCTATATATCCAGCAAAGTGAGGAACGTACATACGTCCTGTATAATTGCCTGTAAATGAAATAAGAAACTGCTTCGTTAGATTGATGTTAGAAGTAATAAACCCATAGTAGTCAGGAGTGCGCAACATTTTCTTGACAGGTGGAACATCCTTGTCTTCGCTCCATTGTTCAGGATTTTTGTATCTACTATTTTGAAGTGTAAATCCTCCTTGCAATTGCATCCATCTCATGGGCTTGGCTTGCAATTCGATATTCAAGCCTTTTATAGTCGCGCCACTTCCATTTCGTCGCTCTTTAAGAAGATTTCCTTGGGCATCTACTCCAATTTCTTCTAATACAAATACATCGTCCAACTTGGTGAAGAAGCCATCTAAGACTAAATTGATATCACAATTACCTAGCTCGAAAGTATAGTCAGCACTTGCACTGATACTATGCGAATACTCAGGCTTCAAACCATCTGCATTTTGAATAAAAGAGACTTCACCACCCACTGCCGTTACGTGCAAGTCTTCATCAAATGTCTGTGGAGCACGATAACCTGCGGCATAGCTTGCTCTGAAAATTACTGGGCGAATAGGTGTATATCTGAAATTGAGGCGAGGACTAAAAATAGCCTTGTCAACTAAGTTGTGTTTGTCTAATCTAGCTCCTACAAGAAAAGTGAATTTCTCATCTTTCCATTCATTTTGAAGATAACCTCCATAAATACGAGTTATTTGTTTCAAATCTCTTTCATAGCCCAACATCTTGTCATGCAGATTGTCATAGTGAAATTCAAAACCAGCAGTCAATTGTGAGGGCATAAACAATAACTTGTCAAAGCTGTAGGCATATTGCGTACCCGATGCTATTGTGATGTTATCAGTGCTTCCGTAAGCATCAGGATTGTAGTTTGTTCCATAGTAGGTATCCCGTTTCACATCTTGCAACGAGGTATAAACGTTGAAGCTATGTTTATAGTCTTCGCTAAAAAGTTGATAGTTGAGACCACCACCATTAATATGATGGTTTGCCATTTCTGTTATTTGAGTTTCATGTGGTGGTTTTTTGATGTCGTTCCCACCTCTTCGGTCTTCATTGATCCTATGATACTCTAGTGTTAATTTACTCATCTGACTGGGCTTGTAATATGATCTAAAACCTCCAATGTTAGAGTTGAGTTTTCCTAGTTCCGAGAAGCCATCGCCATCCTTGTCCCAAGCTTTTCTGTCTCTAAACATAGAAAATAAGTAGATACCTGCTTTTCTATCGTTAGTAACTAAACTTGCATTCAGATTGACAACATTGTCAGGACTGTCCCCATCTATCAACGAGAAGGTTTCACTCACCGCAAAGCTGTTTTCTAAAGGTTCCTTTGTTATAATGTTGATTGTTCCTCCAATTGCATTTGAACCAAAGAGAGCCGAACCTCCGCCTCTTACCACTTCCACTCGTTCAATCATATTGCTAGGAATATGCTCGATACCATAGACTCCAGCTAATGAACTGAAAATAGCTTTGCTATCAATCAGGATCTGTGAATAAGGACCTTCGAGCCCATTGATTCTCACTTGTTGAAATCCGCAATTCTGGCAGTTGTTTTCGACACGCAAACCTGATTGAAAATTGAGACCTTCTGCCAGATTGCAAGAACTTGTAGTCTCAAATAGTTTCTGATCCAAAACACCTACAATTACTGAGGCTTCTTTGCGTTTTGTTTCATTACGATTGGCTGATACAACCACCTCATCCAACTCAATTTGAGAAGGTTGTAGAATGAAGTTCAAAATATTTTCACCATGTTTTAGCTGTACTTTCTTTTCAATAGATTTGTAACCAGTCATTTGTGCCACAATGGTAGCTTCGCCTTCCGCTAGATTGGATAAACTATAATTGCCCACATCATCGGTGGTAGTCACTTTTTGCGAACCTTGTATGAAAACTGTGACAAAAGGCATCTTTTGTTTGTCTTGCCCATCAACGATATTGCCTTTGAGAGTGGTTTCGTGTGCATGAGAAAAAAACGTAAAACAAACTAGCGCAAGTGAAAGTATAAATCGATTCATCGAATTTAGTTATGTGGCTATAAGTATTATTTATCACGCCAAAATTAAACGGTTTGAAGCTTATTTTCAATCCCTATTAATAAGTAAAAAAGTATATTTTAATAGTGTTTTAATACCTAGATTAGTGATGTGTTTTTATTTCTACTAAATAAGATAGATACTTTTGTTTTCTTAATCTGAGCTTGTGTAGCTACTAAAGACATGCTTGTTTAGGTGAAAAAATATGTTATATTCGCTTTGCTTTTTTGCAAACACCTACTAGGATAACTCCTAGGCTATTAAGGCTTATAGCTATTACACAATCTAACAAGAAGTTACTATCTGAGATGAACAAGCACCAGAAAGAGCAGCATTGCTCGACCTGAAGTCGCAAGTGCCATCAGTTGACAATGTAACATCTAACAAGGGAGGTATAATATTATCTCGAGTAAAGTTGGTGATTATCAGTACCCTTGAACCATTCATTCCTACGACAGATACTAAATGGGTAAATTCTGTATTTTGAATACAACTATAATTTATTCAGATTGCGCAATAACCGTTTTGCAACCAATAACTTTCTGCCCCAATTCTACTTTGACTTCTGTCCCAACAGGTAAATATAGATCCACTCTTGAACCCAGTTTAATGAATCCGAAGTGTTGATTTAAACAACCTGTTTCACCTATCTTAGGATAGGTAACTATTCGCCTAGCCATCGCTCCTGCAATTTGTCTAACTAATATTTGCTGTCCATTTTCTTTTTGCAAGACCAATGTTGATCGCTCATTTTCGGTACTTGATTTGGGTAAATATGCTGCCTTAAATCTGCCTCTATGATGTTTTTTATATACAACAAGAGCATTATCAATTGGATACCAGTTAGCATGTACGTTGAATACTGACATAAATACCGATACCAGTAATCTCTTGTCATTAAAGAACTCAGATTCATATACCTCTTCAATAGCAACTATTTTTCCATCTGCTGGTGAGATTACTAAATTTTTTGTGTCACCCTCAAAAAAACGCCTAGGATTTTTATAAAAATTAAGAGTGACTCCCCAAATTAGAACGGATGCTAAAACTAATAGACTTATTATAAATGTATTGTTGATGAAATATATCCCAATAATATTAATAATAATAAGTGCTAGCGTTATTTTAAAGAATGCTGATCTTCCTGCTTGATGAATAATCATGGCATGTATTTATTATGTTTATTCTAGCTATTATTAGATTCGTTCCAATAATAGCTATCTGGATAAATTCGTTCT